>JBKPMB010000284.1:0-3919 GCA_046731995.1 Thermoproteota archaeon
CCTTTGCTGAATTTGACTTTGAATCTCTAATTTAGTACCGCCAGTGTGTGTTATCATTATCAACCCACCGGAGAGATTTTTCTCCCATTATTTGTTATATGTCTATTGCTAGCAATAAACTATTCAAACGTTTCATAGCTAAAATTCTTACTATTTTTGTACTACTAGATTAGCACACACCATCAAACTATTAGTCGATACGAGGATTTGTTGATTAATGCATATCATATATAGATGACGACCTCCGTCAATGATAAGCTAAAAATGATCTAGACGTCAAGCACGTCAAGCATATGTTGATGTTAAATTTTCAGTGCCGTATTCTCCCAGTATATACGCATATGCTGTTCTTAGATAGACTAAGTTTGCCAGTTATTAGTGGCTAATAGCAACATGTTGTTGCAACTAGTCTAGCCTCAAAACTAACCAGGCTTAAAAATGAATAAATCTGGTTAGTTAGGAGTGGCACATTCTGTTATTGCTGTATTGTATGCACTAATTGCGTCATTTAGTGCGGTTGTTGCTTCTCTGATTGTCGCTTGGTTATTTGTAAGTGAACCCTGTGTTATCTGTTGTGTATATGCTGATATTGCGGAGTTGAAATGAGTATTTGCTTTTTGAATACATGTAGGCTGTGTTGGAGACGATTGTGCGATGACAGGCGATGGTGTTAGGATATTGGATGACTGTTGCATGTTATTGACGTTAGTATTTGAGAGTGAGGTGCTGCTGCTGCTAGAAGTAGAAGTGGCTGGTGTTGATGGTGTTCTTGTTGTAGTACATACACCATTTGTACAAGTTTTCACATAGCATGAGCCATCGCTACATATATTTAATACATAATTGTTACCGCTATTGCCTGACTTACCACTAGTTGTTGTTGAACAAGCACCATTAATACATGTAGTTGTCATACAAGTCCCATTAGAACAGTCTGTATGCTGTGTAGTACTTTGTGTCTGAGCATTGGCAGAGGATGATGATGCAAATGTTAAACTTGATATAGCTGCTAATAGCACGCCTGCTGCTATAAGCAATGACAATGATCTAGCTGTTTTCATCGGTATATTTTTGTGGTACATTATTAGTATTATCAATATATATAACAAGTAGTAGAATAAAAAGATATTATCTATCTAGCCAACTTTCCTATACTTGACCACAGTCGTTCTCGCCATGATTCAACTCTTCTTGTAACATAACAACGGTAATTCCGATATTTTTGAGAGTTGTTGCGAAATCCCTTAATCGATGTGCTGCCTTAGGTCCCAGGCTGTTCCTCCATTCATCAACGATGTTCGTTACAGCTCCTGTGCTAAGGCCATTCTGTGAAGCAATATCATTTCGTGGCCTACCTTGCAGCCATTGCTGTATCACGATAGATTTAATGCTGTCAGGTATTTTAGCTGGCATGCTTCTTTAACAATAATAATAATGGCAATACTAGTATTTTATATTTTGGTCAAATAGGTCAAATTGCTATTATGAGTGTTTTTGTGCACACTTTTACTTTATCCAAAAATAAAATTGGTGTAATAGTTTATTATTGTTCTATAATAAAAATCATATATAATAATAGAACCCTTTTGACCTAGTCAGGACAAGTAATTGAGCTGCAGTTGCATTCATGTAATAGTAGAGATGGTTAAATCCATGGCTGATAGATATTCCCTCAGAATCTTACTATAGGTTAAATTTTTTGAAATACAATCATCATGGAAGTAAATAACAAGTCTCTCAACCTAAGAAGTATGTGTGGATGTGTCTTTTTGAATTCATCAGATTTGTATATCCAATCAAAGGCGACAGAATAATATTCCATGATTGTATCTAAGGTATCTGTGGTTATTCTTAAATCAAGTGGTTCTACGAGTTGAATGTCTTCTACTTTATCAATTAGGTCAGAGTATATGTTTTGACTATTGAAGAACTCGGGATGATCCTTGCCATTAATAATGTATTCAGTCGTTACTATGGCAATGCCATTAGGTTTCAACACACGTTCCATTTCCTTTAAGGACTTCAGCGCTCCGGAATGGTTCTCTCCTCCAAAATGTTCTATAGATGAAAAAGAAAACACAATATCAAATTCTTCAGAAGGAAATTCGAGCTTTGTTCCATCCATCTTCAATGCTGTTAAAGCATTTTTTTTATATGGAAACGGTGCATATTTGGCCGGGTTTTCAGGAAAGTCTGCAGGAGTCTCCTCTTCCCACTTTTTGTCGATATAAAGATCAGTTGCATAAACATGATTTAGATTATTCGCCAAATAGAACAGAATATCCTCTTTTCCAGATCCGATTCCTAAGGCAACGCTATTTTTATTTAGTCTGTCAAATCTGCCCATTGCTATTAAACCCATTGCCCACTCCCATTCTTTTCTATCAATAATACTTGGATAGCCTCCTCCTTCCTTTCGTAATTTTGAAATTGTCGCAGTTATCTCACTATTCTTCCAATCTTCAATACAGCATAGTTTGTTTAACTTTGTTTTTTCACTAGGATCTATCCTATAAGTCGAAGTTTGTTTTAAATGCATGATAAAGTCAAGAACCTCTTGTTCATGTTTTACGTTATATAGCTTTGTTTGGAGTAATTCCACTGCCTTCGAAGGCGATTGAAGTGCTCTAGGAATTCTGCGTCTCAAATTCTTCATTTGTTTTTATGATTTTCGCTAATTAGTCTATTTTAAATTTAACTCAGATATTTTCGAATTATTTCATCGTATTGATTCTTCACGGATATTCATACTCTTATTTTAGTCTAATTTAGTTATATGCAGATTTCTCATTTTCCAAATACGGATACCAAAATAACTAGGTTAATAATAATGCCTGTTGTGAGCGAAATGTCTGTTACTTTTTTGAGGTATTGTTTTCTTTTGCTTGTACGGGTAGTATTGGCCGTAGTAATAGCATTGGTAGGTCTTACTTCTCCTCTGATCCATTTCTGATCACCCATCGTTACCAAGGCATATATCTTTATCAAGGCATTCAAAAAGTTGACTGCAACATAGAAGGGCACAATCAATACGTCTTTTGGCTTACGCCTTAAATGTGGTATTATTTTTATTCCTCTTCCTATCATCCACCAAATAAAAATAGATAAAGCAATAACCCATTGGTTCATATAAATAGAAAGGCCAAAATATATAGGTCCTAAAAACATAGTAAATGAGGAAATAAATCTGTCTACCATATAAAAAGCAAGGTAAGGATGTTTCCATACCCAGCCATCCCATAGGCTGAGTAGATCAGAATTATGACTATTCCTAGTCCATCTAACTCTTTGGTTCCAGAAAGTTTTGAAATCAGTTGCAGCGGAAGAGTAAACTTCAGCATTACTTTGGTAATAAGTTTTCCAGCCTTGGCTTTGAATTAGCCTTGTAAGACATTTGTCCTCTCCAGGTTCTTTTCTTTTTCCTAGTATGACTTCATTTAGGAATTCATCTAGATTTGGTACAATTATTTTTCGGCGGTACAGAGATGTCCTTCCAGAAAGACATGAAAGCATACTACCAGTGGCAGTCTGGGATGGTAAATCATGATAATTTCTCATATCCCAGAATATATCTGTCATCTTTTGCCAAATACAAGGACGTATGGGTTGCTCTACGACAGGATGATTTTTTGCAGTTACACCGCCTATTTTCGGATCTCTAAATGGTGCTAGCAGTTTTTCTTTGATATTGGGTGCCCATACGGTATCACTGTCTACCAATGCTACTATATCACTTTTTGCAGACAAGATCCCTTCAGCTAGTGAAGGCCTTTTGCCGGGCTTTGGTGTGACAATTAATTTGGCCCATGGTTTATTTTTAGAAAACTCTTTGAAGGTTTTGATGCAATCTTTGTCTGTGTAATCGATCACTGCTATTAATTCATCTGGATTATTTGATTGCCATGAATTCAATGCAGTA
>JBKPMB010000285.1:0-12213 GCA_046731995.1 Thermoproteota archaeon
TCAGGAAGAGTGCCAATTCTGTCACGTTCAAGAGGCACCACCCATGGTTGAGAGTGATATTAGGGGAAAGGGGTATTATATACAAAAAATGGAAGGCTGTCCACCCTAATTTTTTGGTGTAATAAAGATATTCTTTATTATTTTATCATAAAAAGTCTTTAAATACATAAATATATTCAGATGAAGATAAACACGATAAGATAAATTGGTCGAGTTACTATGACATAAGTTGCCTATTTTGTTTATTTGAAACGAACCAGTCAATTCTAAGTGTTAGTCATTAATTGGTAGTTTAGTTGATAAGCAAATTAAAGCTCATGTTTTGTACATTATGTTAGTTTGATAGACACACTCTATTTTTCTTAGTAGCCAAGTATCATTATATCTGAAGTAGAATTGATGATCGGCCAGTAGGTTCGGATTGTTAAATAATAATCACATTACGCTATGAATCTATTTAGTTGGATTATGATCGTGACATGTACAGTAGTACTAGTAGTGGCGCTTAGCTTTTCTTTTTTGCCATTCTATATCCATGTGTAAATCCTGCATCATAAACTTTTGAAAATTGGTAATTTGTAGGTGCTAATACATCCCCTACAATAATTAGCGCAGTTTTAATTATTTTGGATTCCTTAGTTTTATTCACTATATCACCAAGTGTCCCTTTGATTATCTTTTGATCTTTCCATGTAGCCCTATAGACAACTGCTGCAGGAGTTTCTTTAGTATAAATTCCACCTTTTAAAATCTCTTCTACAATATCTGATATTAAATGTACGCTGAGATAGAAAGCCATGGTGGAGCCGTGTTTTGCTAATTCAGATATTTTCTCTCTATCAGGTACTGGGGTCCTAAGTTCTGCTCTTGTTATTATCAAAGTTTGGGTATTGCCTGGAAGAGTTAATTCCAAATTCATAGCAGCAGCTGCTCCAAGTATTGCAGTTATTCCAGGGACTACGATGCATTGTAGTCCATCCTTTTCCAATTTATCAATCTGTTCCCTGATGGTGCTGAAAAGCCCCGGGTCACCATCATGAAAACGAATGGCAAGTTTTCCCTCTTTGGTAGAGTCTCTTAAAATACCATATATTTTCTCCCTATCTAATAGAGCAGCATCATAAAGCTGAGCATCTTTTTTTCTGTATTCGAGTATCTCTGGATTTAAAAGTGAACCAGAATAAACTATGATATCTGCTTGTTCGATTAATTTCTTGGCCTTTATTGTAATAAGCTCGGGGTCTCCAGGACCTGACCCTACGAAATAGACTGTATTACTCTCTATCACTTTTCTTCTTTGCTACCATTATAGAGAAATATTTTTCTGTTGATCCTCTTCTTCCTCGCAAATCAGCTAGTCTGCTCATCTTCATTATCTCGCCTTCGATTGCTACATCTTGTGCAATTGCAACGATAGAATCTTCTACAAAGCCTGCGTCTGAGAGCATATCAATTACATCATCAAAATACTTGCCATCTTTTAGAAAAATGACTGTATCGCATACATTTGAAGTTCGCCTGACTCTATCCATGTCGTAACATGCAGGAACTATGGCCAAGGTTTCATCACCTTCTACGAGAGCGATTTTCGCCTCTGCAGCAAATGCAAATATTGAGGTTATACCAGGCACTATATCGATTTCAATATCTTTATGATTCCTTCTTAATTCCTTGTATATATATATCCACGTGCTATATATTGAAGGGTCGCCGACGGTCAAATAAATGACTCTTTTTCCTGCTCTGACCTCATTAGCAATTTTCTCAGCATTTTCTTTCCAGTAATTCTTTAGGACCCCTTTTTCCTTTAACATAGGAAATATAAGATTCACCATTTTGGCAGAACTATTGATATATTTTTTTACTATGGATAATGCTATGCTGGGTTTACCTTCTTTTGAAGTAGGTGCAAAAACTACCTCTGCATTTTTGATTAATCCTACAGCTTTTATTGTAAGCAATTCAGGGTCGCCCGGGCCGCAACCCACACACGAAAGTTTCATTGCCATAAATTTTTAAATTGAGAGTTATTTAAATCAAGAGATACGTTCTTGGGATTGTAGTGATATGTTCACAATGACTACAAAGACACAGAGAAAAATATATTTTTGCTTTATTTTAAGACTTTTGAGCCTTTTTGCTGTTATGCCTAGATATGATTTGTTTATATCAAATCTAATAAAAAGCTTATCCAACTTCATTGATGCAATTGCAGATGATTTTGGTAATTAACCCCAGTATTATAAGGAGGTGAAGTAACAATTACATCAACATAATCCTTTGCCAGAACATCATTCATACCTGTTATACAATCCTTTATAAACATAGAGATCTTGCCTATTCTTTTATATGGTGATATTCTAACGGTCAATGCTTTGTAGCCGAAATTATTATTATTGGGTTTCTTGCCGACATCATTGTGCCTGTAGCAACTTTTCTTGCCTTGGCAATTATAGCTTGCGTAACGTCTACTTCTTCTAAATTTGCTTGATTAATGGTAGTTAATGCCCTATACATAGTCTCAATCAATACAGTGTCAATTACTATCCTACCACCTTTATTTAGTCTGTCGACGCCCAAGTTAACGATCCTTTCGACTTCTCCAGATGTTCCACCGATTAATATGGCGTCAACTTGGGGAAGAAGTGGCAAAACGTCCTGAGCTTTAGATAAGATTACTTCAGCTTTTACATCAAACTTTAGAAGGTTTTTCCTAGTTAATTCCACAGCCTTTTCATCAAAATCAATAGCATAGATCTTGCTGCCTTTTGTTTGTAGGCACATCTCGACGGTAATACTGCCACTTCCGCAACCAACATCTATTGCAGAGGATTTCTCTTTAAGTCGTAATTTACTTATGACAAGAGCTCTTACATCTTCTTTTGTAATAGGAACATCTTCTACTCTATAGAATAATTCATCAGGAATTCCTGGAGTTCTATAATCCCAAAGCAATCTAACTCTTATGCTAAATAAATCAAGTATTTTAACCTGCGATTTTTTGGTGCAAGCCGGTGTAGACAACTATCATAAACATTAGCAAAAGAAAAATAAAGGGAAATATGCCGTTTGTTGCTAATTTGCGTCGCATAGTCTGTGGGATATTCTTTGCAATGCCCTTAGCAACTCCGTATGACACTATATAGAATATTATACCAATGAGAATTACTGTTCCGGTAGCAGTATTTTGGTTTGTACCTGGTGGTATTACAAAACCAGCTACTATGCCTGCGATCAGCCCTAGTACTGCTCTCATATAAAAAACACGATCTAGCGATTCCAAAATAGGTTACTTCTGTCATTAAATGTCACTTGGTTTAATTTCTTGCGGTTTACCATGCTACAACAGCATTTGCAATTACTAATTAATGGTTTTAGTTAATATTTGTGGCTGACTTATTAGTATTGTTATCTATGGAGTTGTCTGGAATTGAACTGCATTATATAGTAAACGAAATTAAAAATATGACTAAAGAATATTATGTAAGTAACGTTAATGCAGTTACAAAAGATTCTTTTCTTTTCAGACTACATCATCCTAATAAGCCTGATGTAATGCTCGTAATTTCGACGAGAGGTATTTGGATAACAAGGCTGAAATTCAAACAAATCGAAGAAAATGATCTTATTAATATACTCAAAGCCGAGGTAGAAAGAGCAAAGGTTGAATCGATAGAACAACGTGGTAGCGAACGTATAGTGTCTATGAGGTTCAAACATATGGATGGTAAATGCAGAATAGTGATAGGAGAATTCTTTGGACAGGGAAATATTATATTATGCGATGAAAACATGCTTATCCTTGCTACTCTTAACCCTATTGAAGTAAGGCATAGAATATTGAAGACTGGTTTAAATTATGCTTATCCCCCAGTACGTGGAAATGATGTATTTGATCTATCATTTGGACAACTACAACATCTAAGAAGTACTAGCGAAAAGGACCTTGATGTCTTGAGATGGCTTGGTAGAGGTACTTCTATGCCTAGAAGATTCGTAGAAGAGATCGCAACTAGGGCCTGTGTACAATCAAAGAATGTAGGAGAACTTTCAGACGATGATCTAAACAGGGTTTATACTGAAATACAGGAGTTAGTTGCAAATGTTAGCACAGGGAGAAATCTCGAACCTATAATAATCACAGGAGCAGATGGTAAGGCACAAGATGCACTCCCTATCATAACGTATAATGTCACTAAATTACCATTCAAGAGGACTAGCTCATACATGGATGCGATAGATGAAGTTCTTAGCGGCAATATATTAGATCTTGGACGTAATATTAAAACCATTGAAATTGGAAAAGAGATTGCAAGTCTGGAACATGATTTAACTGAACAGAATAAGGCAAAAGAAGAAGTTGTTTCAAAGTCAAATACGATAAGAAAGATTGCTAGTGAGTTAATGGCTCTTTCTTACGCAGGGGCACATAATTTTGATGATGATTCAGTCAAAGAATTGCTAGCGGCTAATGGGGCATATATTATCACTGAAAAAGGACTTAAATTCTTGGAGATCGTAAATGAACGTATTCAACTTGAATATAATCATAACCTGCCCAAGGTAGCATCTCTTCTTTTTGGGAGGGCTAAGGAAATGGAAAGAGGAAGTGCATCAATAGAAGAAGCTAAAGCAAGATTACTTGCACAGATACATAAATTACGAAATCAAACTTCCAAGATACACAATAAAGTCATTGTAAAACATCAAGTCAACAGGGAATGGTATGAACGATATAGATGGTTCATAACAACTGATGGTTTGCTAGCGATAGGCGGTAGAGATTCCTCTTCAAACTCTGTTGTTATTCGTAAACATTTAACTGAATACGATATTGTATTCCATGCAGAAATCTATGGTTCCCCATTCTTTGTTATCAAGAATTCAACAGCCGCTGGCGATATATCTATGAGCTTGCAACAAGTAGCCCAGGCAACAGTCTCTTTTAGTAGAGCGTGGAAGGATGGATTGTTTAGTGGGGATGCATATTGGGTGAAAGCTGATCAGGTAAGGAAAGGCGCACCTACAGGACAATTTCTTCCAAAGGGCTCGTTTGTTATTGAAGGTAAACGTAATTACATAAAGGGAGTTGAAATAAAGCTAACAGTAGGAGTAATGCAAATGAGTAACAGCAATAAATTTGCTCTTGTCTGTGGCCCAATAGATGCAGTAAAGAAAAGATCCCTGATATATTCAGTTTTATTACCTGGCACTATGGATCCTACTAATATTGCTAAAAAAATTAAAAGTGAATTTATTAGAATAAGTTCAGATCGCACAGACTTAATAGATTTTATTAAATCAACAAGCATAGATGACTTTGTAAGAACAATTCCGTACGGACAGTCAAAAATTTCCTTTACTGAAAAAGGAGAGAGAAGAGAAGTAGTGAGAATGGCAGCAACTGCCCATGATTTACCTTCTATAACTGAGCAAAGTAATTAAAGGTATATTTTTGATCTGATAGTGTGGTAAAAAGTCCAATCAGACAACATGGTGATGCTAACATGACTACCCGCGTCCTAGTAAGAGATATTATGAATAGTCCTGTCATATCAGCTTCACCTCAGGATACAATAAAAGATATTGCTACCAAGATGAAAGAGGAAAGGATTGGAAGCATTGTAATTATGGAAAATGAGAAAGCAGTAGGAATCATTACAGATTGGGACATAGTTTCGAACGCTGTCATTAATGATGTCAAACCGAGTATGGTCAAGGCCTCAGATATAATGCAGAAACTACACACTATTGAAGGGGAAGAAGGTATTACTGAGGCTGCTCGTATTTTAAGACAACATAATATAAAGCGTCTTGGCGTAGTTTACAAGAACAGGTTGGTTGGCATCATTTCCGCGTCAGACGTTATTGCTGTCACTCCTGATTTAGTTGATGTAATTTCTGAGAAGGCCGCAGTTATGAGGGGAGAAATAGGACGATCTGCTGGTAATATTTCGGGTTATTGTGACGAATGTGGTGAATGGTCTGATCTTTTGCAATTTGGTGAAGGAACATTTTCTTGCGAAGAGTGCAGAGGCGAAGCAGTTAGTTAACTGGCTCAAATCCGACTTTTTTAGCAGATGCAATGCTGGGAAGTGTGGCTCGCAAATTACGTATTTTTGGTTTTGACACTCTATATATGAGACATTTTAATGATGATGATGTATTAAAAATTGGAGTCGCACAGAGGAGAATTATTTTAACCTGTGACCGAGAGCTATTCAGAAGAATTGTAAAAGCAGGGGCACACGGGGTTTTGCTCAAGGGCTCAGATGATCTTGAAGATATTGCTCATGTATTATCTAAATATGAGATCTCTTCAATAGGTTTTAGTACATTAAATTCAAGGTGCTCTATATGCAATGGGTTAATAATAAGAGGAAGAAGCATTTCAGATATTAAAAGACATTTGCCATCTAACGTCATAAAATGGCACGAGGAGTTCTTTCAATGTACAAATTGTTATAAGGTTTACTGGGAGGGTAGTCATATTATCCGTATTAGAGCTTGGGCAAGGGAATTAAATATGAAACTGAAGGAAAAAGCTCATGATAAATAATAGAATACAATAAAAACAAACGATGCTCGTCATGGTTTAAGAAGTTTTCATATAAATCTCCTCATATGCTTGAAATTGAATTGCATAGCAGTACCAAATCAAGATATGTATATAGATTGATAGATAAATAAATAGATTTAAATATTTCTAAAATGCTGTAAATTTCACATTATTTTCAAAACAACAAAATATTTTTTGATTCATTAAGTGATTAGAGGCTACTACAGAAGTATTAAAACAACAAATAGACTGAGTGGAAAAATTTGTTATCGCGTCATGTCTTATTATATAAATGGAGTAGGTCAGTCATCGCGATAAACTTTTTTAATAAGGTTTTACAGCAACCATTTTACTTTCTATTTGTTTGAAACTTGAACGAGTCTTCATATCATCAAGTATCTATATAATCACGAAAGCGGTTGATAGAATAAAAAACAGTTATCAATATGGATCTACATTTTTCTGCTTAATTCATTGTAACAAAAGATTAAAATCACTTATACAAGGACAACACTATACAATGAGCCAGACTTCTGCATTAGAGAGAACTATAGATAAAGTTCTTGCTCAGAGGGAAGTAGATTTTATTAAACAGCTTGATTCTGCATACGAGGAGTCAATAGCAAATCTTGAATCATCTAGAACAAACTTAGAATCTGAATATTTAAGAATTGTAGAGGGAGCTAAGAAGTCAGCAGAAAACTTAAGGAGACAAATCGTTGGTTCAAGCAGACTGAATGCCAGAAACAAAGAACTAGTTATAATTGAAGCAGCTATCAATGACGCCTTTGAAAGAGCAAAAGTAAAGATGGCCTCCTCAAATAAAATGCAAAGTTACAAAGCACTTATCACAAAAATGCTTGAAAGTAGTATTTCTGAAATGGGATCTGATGAAATTATCGTAGAATGTAACAATAATGACTTTGAAGTTGTTAAAAATGCTATCGCTACTTTAAATAATGATAACAACGTAAGACTAAGGTTATCTGATAAGCCGATAAATGTTATCGGTGGAATACGTCTTAGGTCTGCTGACGGATCTATGACATACGATAATACTTTGGATTCACGTATTGAAAGACTCAAACCTTTAATAAGGAAGAATATTGTCCAAATGTTAAGGGGTAACAAATAGGAAATGGTAGCTAAAGGAAGAATTGTCTGGGTAAGTGGCCCAGCAGTAAGAGCAGACGGTATGTCTTCTACAAAGATGTATGAGACTGTTGAGGTAGGTGAGTCAAAATTAATCGGTGAAGTTATTAGATTAACAGGTGATATCGCTTTTATCCAAGTTTATGAATCTACGTCTGGTTTAAAGCCCGGCGAACCTGTGGTTGGTACGGGCCAGCCGCTTTCAGTTTTACTGGGCCCTGGAATAATAGGGAAAATTTACGATGGGATACAACGACCGCTCGAAGAGATCGCGCAAAAATCAGGATCCTTCATTGGTAGGGGTATATCTACAAGTCCAGTAGATATGAAAAAGAAATACCGTTTCATGCCCTCTCTAAAGAAAGGAGATGACGTTAGCGCAGGTTCGATTCTTGGTACGGTGGAAGAAACCCCCTTATTGACCCATAGTATATTGGTTCCACCTTATCATCACGGCGGTAAAATTACCGACATTGTAAGAGAAGGCGATTATGACATTGAAAGCATAGTTGCCACTACAGAAAAAGATGGTAATAAAGATGAATTAAAGATGTATCATAAATGGCCAGTTAGAAGGCCACGGCCGTATGCTGAAAGATACGACCCATCTGTGCCATTAATTACAGGACAGCGTGTAATTGATACATACTTCCCAATCGCAAAAGGTGGGACTGGTGCTATACCAGGGGGCTTTGGAACAGGAAAGACAGTCACATTGCATCAAATTGCAAAATGGGCGGATTCCAAAGTTGTAGTATACATTGGATGTGGTGAACGTGGTAATGAAATGACTGAAGTTCTCGTGGAATTTCCACATTTAATTGATCCAAGGTCAGGTCGCCCACTTATGGAACGAACTGTACTGGTGGCAAATACTAGCAATATGCCAGTAGCCGCTAGGGAAGCGTCTATCTATACCGGAGTTACAATAGCAGAATACTACCGAGATATGGGTTTTGATGTCGTACTGGTAGCAGATTCAACAAGTAGATGGGCAGAGGCTCTGAGAGAAATGTCCGGTAGATTAGAAGAGATGCCTGCAGAAGAGGGTTATCCATCCTACCTGGCGTCAAGACTAGCTGAATTCTATGAAAGAGCAGGCCGTATAAGAGCATCAGGTTCACCTGAAAGAGCAGGCTCTGTAACTCTGGTAGGAGCAGTATCTCCATCTGGAGCAGACTTTACTGAACCGGTTACAACACACACAATTAGGTTTATCAAAACTTTTTGGGCTCTTGACACAAGACTAGCTTATTCTAGGCATTATCCATCCATTAACTGGATGCAGTCATATTCAGGATATCTTGAAGATGTATCAAAATGGTGGAAGCAAAATGTAAGTGCCGATTGGTATGATTTGAGAGCAGAATCGTATAATATTCTTCAAAGAGAAGACACTTTAAAAGAAATAGTCAGATTATTGGGCCCAGAAGCATTGCCAGATGAAGAAAAATTGGTATTAGAAGTTGCAAGAATGATTAAAATCGGCCTTTTACAGCAAAGTTCCTTTGATAAGGTAGACACGTACTGTGGTCCTAAAAAACAGTTGAAACTAGTAAAATTGATGGTAAATTTCCACAAAGAAGCACAAAGAGCACTCAAAGACGGCGCAGCGCTTGCAGATATCAGAGCTATGCCAATTATAACAACCCTTCTAAAAGCTAAATTTGAAATCCCTGATGACCAAGTAAATAAACTAGATGATATTAGCAAAGATATGAGCGATCAATTTCATAAAGTGATCGGGCATGAGGAGGTAAAGGTAGTTGTCTGAAACTGTAGGCGGCATTGAATATACCAAGGTAGCAGAAATTAAGGGTCCCCTTATGATCGTCGATGGGATCACAAAGGTAGCTTTTGATGAGCTAGTCGAAATTGAAACAGCAGAGGGAGAAAAGAGACTTGGAAGAGTATTGGAAGTAGGATACGGAAAAGCTGTGGTTCAAATATTCGAAGGTACAAGCGGCCTTGCAATTAGTGGTACAAAAGCCAAATTCCTTGGTAAGACAATGGCCATGCCCGTTTCACAGGAACTGCTTGGCAGGGTATTTGATGGCCTAGGAAGGCCTAATGACGGATTACCAGAACCAGTTGCAGATAGATTTATTGATGTTAATGGGGAGCCAATGAATCCTGAGCGTAGAGAGTATCCAACTTCTTTCATTCAGACAGGCATTTCGGTGATTGATGGAATGCTTACACTTGTAAGAGGTCAGAAACTTCCCATATTTTCAGGATCTGGAATGCCACATAATATCTTGGCTGCACAAATTGCTCGCCAAGCAGCGGTGGTGGGAACAAAAGAAGATTTTGCAGTAGTGTTTGCGGCTATTGGTGTCCAGTATTCTGAGGCGCAGTATTTTAAACGCAGTTTAGAGGAATCTGGTGCTCTTAGACGTAGTGTATTATTTTTGAACCTTGCAGACGATCCGGCTATTGAGCGAATTATAACTCCAAGAGTTGCCTTGACAGTAGCAGAGTATCTAGCATTTGATTTAGGTATGCATGTCTTGGCAATTTTGACTGATATGACAAATTATGCTGAAGCATTAAGAGAAATTAGTGCAGCAAGGGAAGAAGTGCCAGGTAGAAAAGGATATCCCGGTTACCTGTATACAGATCTCGCAAACAACTATGAGCGTGCGGGTAGAATCAAAGGTAATAATGGAAGCGTGACCCAAGTTCCTATTCTATCCATGCCAGCAGATGATATAACCCATCCCATTCCTGATCTCACAGGATACATTACAGAAGGACAGATTGTTCTTGGTCGTGACCTGTTTAGAAAAGGTGTTTACCCACCAGTTAATGTTCTTATGTCTCTTTCAAGATTAATGAAAGACGGCGTAGGCGAGGGCAAGACAAGAGCAGATCATATGGAAGTTGGAAACCAGCTGTACGATGCCTATTCAAGAACACAAGAAGTACGTGCACTTGCTGAGATTGTAGGCAGAGCGGGTCTAACTGGTATTGATTTAAAGTATCTAGATTCAGGTGATATGTTTGAAAACCACTTTCTAAAACAAAGCCACGATGAAAATAGGAACTTAGAAGAGACGTTAAGTAGAGCATGGGATATATTATCTACGCTTCCAGAAGGTGAGCTGACAAAGATCAAGGAAAAGAATGTGAAGCAGTATTACAAGGGGAACAAGTAAGTAGTAGAGACTGACATGTCATTTGGAAAAAGAGTAAGCGCAACGAAAATTGAGCTTATCAAGATCAGACGCTCAATGCAAGTATCAAAGATGGTTCACAAGATACTTGATGATAAGCGTGAAGTATTATTAAAGAAGATTGACGAAATGATCGAAGAGGCCAACAAAGCTAGAGGAGATATATGGTCTCCATTAGGTGAAATTTACACAGCGGTTTATGATGCGTACATGTCACTTGGTACCTCCATGTTGGAATCTATTTCAGATTCTACTCCAAGTGTTATGGAAGTTGACGTCAATGTTCGAAGGATTGTGGATGTAAAGATCCCGACTCTTCAAATAAAGTCCAGAGAAGGAGGCCAGGACCTTTCTTATGGATTTGTTGAGACCAATGCTTCGGTGGACAAAGCTGCAAGACTAATTAAGAATATGCTCCATAAAGTCTGCAAAGCAGCAGAGTATGAAAATGCTATATTCAGTTTGGCAAAGGAACTTGAACGAACACAAAAGCTTATTAACGCATTAGAATTTGTAATTATTCCACAGTATGAAAATGCTATTGCTTTTATCCGTTCTACTCTTGAAGAAAGGGAACGCGAAGAATTCGTCCGCCTAAAGAAGGTCAAAGTAGTTATAGATAGGCGAAGAGTAGAACAAGAGGGTAGGCAGGTGTAAAAAACATATGGCACAAGATATAATTTCAAGTCACTTTGAGAAGGCCCAAGCATTGTTAAAGTCTGAGCATGATTTAATGATCCAGAAGATAAAGGAAGAGATTTCCCAGATTAAACAAAAGGCTCTCTCCAAAATTTAAAGACCATTATTCATTTTTTAAATAAAAACAGCCAATGTTTATAAATATCAGAGCTTGAGCGAAAACAACAAACAACTATGTTAGCATAATAGCACATTTACATGCGCTTTATATTAGTAAATATCAGGTAACGTTGGTCCGGGTTCGGCGGAATGCAAACCAAATTGACTCATTTTTGCCACCCATGTCGACTTCTCAGATTGAAGCTCCATAGGTTAATCAGGATAACTGCTATCTATAGGTAATAAATTTCGGATATATCTAGGGATTAGATTCCTGCATATAATCGTGGTTCTATTGACTAAGCTTTAAGGTTATCTACGAAGTACCCCACTTCTAGCAAAAGAAATCAAAAAATAGTATAAAAGAATTAAAATATGGATATGGCTAGGAATATGAATATAGCTTTAATCAAATAGGCTAGGGTTCAGGACCCAAGGTATTTAGTCTCTATATAGGTCACAAAGTAATCCGGATTATAGCCTTCATTGAAGGTATTATTAAGAAGCATTTTGGGAGCATAGACAGAT
>JBKPMB010000286.1:0-3759 GCA_046731995.1 Thermoproteota archaeon
GAAGAGAATCAATATCAAGATAAGTAAAATATATGAAGTAGATTTGGATGAGGCTAGGGACATTCATATCAATTATCATTCAGATAGAATAATATCACTTCTTCTAAATTGGGCGAAAAAGCATGGAATGACGGAGTCCACATTTACCGCAAAGCTGAGGGATTTGGATATTCATGAGTTAGCCTATCAGACTTCGATGGGAGAAGTAATAGAGATAGCTGCAGTAGAGTTGCTATACAAGCAGTTATGTGACAATCCTAAGATAAATAACAGCCAAACAAGGGAAGATAGATACATCAACTTTTATAGTTAGAAATCTATATTGTCAAGAACGTCTGATGTAAATCAACAAAAATATATGAGCTAGACAGAGAAGATATATCTGCAAATAGGCATTTTAATCGAAATTCTCATTTTTTAGAGAATACAATTATTACTATTAATATTTAAATTCCATTTAAGTATCCATCTTGCTCTAATCTTTCAGCATGAGCTGCAATATATCGCCATATAATGTCAGCCTTATCAGATTGAAAGTCCCATGGAGCAACCAATACCAAATCATGATCTCTTATCCACATTTTTCGCTTAATTTTTCCACGGATACGACAAGTTCGTACCTTTCCATCTGTACATTTTACAATAATGTTGTCACCACCTACGAGTTTGACCACACGACCTAGTAGCTCACCCTTCTGGGGCATTACCAATTCTTTTAATGCTGATTCGCTTAGTACTTTTCTTTTGCCTAAATTAAAAACCTATTAGGTTTAGGACTTACATAAATAAAAATGTAAGGAATTGGCAATCTCATGTATTTGTTTTCAAGAATTGATTTGTCGTGTTCTTGTATATGCAACATATAGAGTTCTATTTATTCATAAATAACTAAATCATATAAAGACATTAATTTTTGTAGAAAAAAATTTCATTCAATAATTAATGCTAAATCCCTTAAATTGGCCTGTATAATTTTCATGCTGCACGTCTACATGTTTGACTCTAGCTCCTGGAGGACCGATTTTGCACCATTTAATTACATGGTCAACATTTGTATCATCCCCCTCTAAAACTACTTCAACCTGTCCGCTTTCCAAGTTACGAACCCAACCAGTTACGTTATGTCGAGATGCAACTATCTGAGTATTCTGTCTAAAATATACTCCCTGTACTTTGCCACTGACAATTAAATGCACCCTAATTTTCTTGCCATTACTCATGGTATTTTTCGTAGGAAATGAATGAGATATGATGACATCCAATCAAGCAACCATTCATTACGCGTTTTGAATTATAATAGAAAAAAAGGGTTTCCTATTGTATGTCTCCTCCTTCCTCTATAAAGAGATCCTCATAGGAGGTACCTTTTCTGACTAACTTGAAATCTCCATCCGTGGTCTTCATGACTATGGGCGGTTTTGTTTGACAGTGGAATGGCATGTTAAATACAATAGAATACGCTCCTACATTATAGAACGATACATATCTTCCTACGGCTGCATCATTAAGGTTTGATACCTTCGAGAGCGGAAATAAATCATAAGTATCGCATAACCTACCAGCCAGATGGATATTTTTTTGAGGCAAGGCCGTAATGCTCCTTCTGTTGTGGGGTACTGGAATGATCTCTTGTGGATATTCTTGTTTCAATAATGCTGCATCCAACAACAAGTGATAACCGGCATCCACAATTACAATTTTATGGTCGTTATATTCCTTTGTGTTTACTATCTTGGAAATTAACATCGAAGATTCGGCTACTAGAAACCGTCCACTTTCAACTATCAATTCGAATTTGCCATGTGTTTCTCCAAGTCTGTTCAACCTATCAATATGGTTTTCGGCCATCTGTGAAGGGTTAGGCACTGCCTCATTATAAAATACTGGAGTTCCACCCCCTATATCGATCGTATTAGTGCGAAAGTTTGGGTAATCCTTCTTTAGCTTAGTCAAAAAAGAATCCATTTTGTCAAGAGCATGCATATAACACGAGAAATCTGTAATCTGTGAGCCCAGATGGAAGTGGAAACCTTCGAATCTGAGTAAATCATTATCCGTCAAATGCTTAACAATTTTAGTTGCACTATCAATTGTGCCCCCATTGAATGGAACCCCGAATTTACCATTCCTGTAAGACGCACGAATTTCTGCCTTAACCCCTACTTCAGGATTGACTCGAATCATAGTTAGAGGCCTAACACCTACTTTGCTAGCCGCCTTGGCCAAGTTTGTCATTCCATTAAATGAGCTAATAACTACTTTTCTTACGCCACTCTTCAATACTTCAATGTATTCATCTGGTTCTTCTGTCACGCTAGTATAAATTACGTTTATAGGATCTCCGTTGCATTGTTTTACAAAACTAAGTTCTCCAATAGATGTGAGATCAAAGGCTATTCCATCTTTTACGAAAGCACGTAAAACTGCTGGACTAAAGTTAGCCTTGATAGAATAGGCAATCTTTACAGGTCCATCGAATTTTGCGTAAGCAGAATGCAGTTCTCTAACTTTGGCATGTAGTGTATCTTCATCAATCAAATAGAGAGGTGTACCATATTGTGCAACCAATTTGCTTATATCAGCAGGTTTTGCAAAGCGATTTAACTCTGGTGCTCCGGAATTTAGATTCTCCACCAGTTGAATCTGTGAGTTTTCCACCAATTTCTTTTTGTTATGTTATGTGTAAAACATATGACTTAAAAAGATTGTTGTAAAATCTACGCAGCAGACTCAAAACAAACTTATTCATATATTGCTAGTCAAAAACAATTTTAATCTGTCTCCCAAATGTACTGAGCACAAGGACTTTAATTTTCTTGCAAGATTGTAATCACCATCTTTTAGCACTGAATTTACAGCACATAAAAGAATTACATTGTTAAAAAAGTAGAAGAAGATTCAGTCATAAAGAACAGAGCATTTGGCACTCTTACTTCTACCTGTAGTAAGGCACTGTGACCTTTTCGCCTGGTTTACCTTCCCTTTGTGTCTTGATTTTCTTTACTGCTTCTTCAAAGTGTCGCACTATTACGTGAGCCTCAGAAGCGTGTTTCGCTGCTTCTTCCGGTGTAGGATATTTTGCCAAGTATTCATGTAATACAAGTGAAACGGCAGTGTTCGCGACAGAACTTGTGTCGGCCCCACTAAAGCCCTCTGTAAGCTCCGCAACCTTAGCAAAATCTACGTCAGGACTAATTGGTTTATCCTTTGAATGTATCTCCAAGATTTTTTGCCTAGCTGCTTTATCAGGCATAGGAACAAATACAATCTTGTCAAATCTTCCCGGTCTTAGTAATGCAGGATCGATCATATCAGCTCTGTTCGTTGCTGCTAATACTACTACACCAGACAGCGCCTGAATTCCATCCAATTCTGTGAGTAGCTGTGATACTACGCGTTCCGTGACCATACTATCTCCACCCATACCTCTTGTCGGAGCTATTGAATCTATTTCATCAAAGAATACTACACATGGTGCGGCTTGTCTTGCCCTCCTAAATATTTCTCTAATTCCTCGCTCAGATTCACCAACCCATTTGCTTAGTAATTCTGGCCCCCTTACGCTGATAAAATTAGCTTCAGACTCTGTTGCTACTGCCTTTGCTAACAAAGTCTTACCTGTACCAGATGGACCATGCATTAACAAACCTTTAGGCATTGAATGTCCTAACTTTGTATACAATTCTGGATATCTTAGTGGCCATTCTACCGCTTCCTGCAATTCACGCTTGACTTCTTCTAGACCTCCGATTGCTGTCC
>JBKPMB010000287.1:0-9453 GCA_046731995.1 Thermoproteota archaeon
AATGGATAAATGAAAGTAACAGAAAATTTGGTTTCTCGGTATAGATAAGAAAATGATAAAGTAGCTATAATAGTATTTTAGATTCTCGATTGTATGATTATTGAGCGGTGCCATGGCTTTGTTCTTACTTTTTGCTTGCTATCTGGACATCGAACAGTTTGTTTTAGAAGTTTAACAGTACATGTAAAACAATAAGGTTCGTATCGTATGCTGGCAAATTTTATGTAATATCAGAACGTAAAGAAAAGGCTCATTGGGTACAAAATATCATGCATAATCCAAGAGCTATGTTTAATGTAAACTCCGAATCATTCGAAGGTGTTGCACGAATACTTGATAAATATAATGACTCTAGATTAGCAGAAGCAGTGTCTAGCCTTATGGATACAAAATATGGATGGAGTGATGGCTTGATTGTAGAGCTGACACCATACAAAGAACAAAGAACAAATTGAATAGTATCTACTCAAGGCTGAATTGGTTGCTTAAGCGCACTAGACCTTGTTATCCAAAGAATAAAGAGCTATTGAACATGATCAACATAGAATAATCATTGTCTATAAGATCCTAGGTGAAATATCTATGTCTACAATTTCTATATATATTACAGTTGTTGGACTGACCCCAACAGCAGAATGGATTACACATTCTACTTGGGCTTCTAACCGCTGCGAGAGAAAGTAAAGCAAATTTATTCAATTACCTAAAACAATAAAGCATTATCCAGATGAAATATTGATCTCAATATAGAGCAACGTTATCTAAAGCTAGTTTCAGTATTTGACAATTAATTTTTAATGCTCATCACTATAAATTAATCATTTATGTTCTATCGTCATGTCAAAAAATATACAATTTTTATTACCAACTAATTTTGATCTGATGATCTTTGGGAATTGAGTGCAACTTGGTAGTCAAACAGAATATAACTAGCATAATATATACATCATCAACAAAATCAATTCATTGACAATTATAGATAATTGTAAAATGATATGTACAAGGCTCTAAATCGCTAAATAATACATTGTAAGGACTATAATAGAATTGTAGTTGTATTTGTATATCAGATGACTGAGACAATTTGTAGGTTATGCGGTTCAGAAGAAATGTACATAAAAACTGCCTGTGGTTTTTGCAAACAACCAATAAATTTTGTATGCGGTCGTTGTGGACGTATTACTGATGAGAAGGTTCATGTAGATTGTATAAATGCTGAATTCTTTCAAGATGCACAATGTACAGCTGAGTATTCTTTTATGAGCCCTAAAAACTGAACTTTTTGGGCGAGTTTTGGACCAGAAACTGCTAATATGTTCAGAAAGATGATTGGTCTACAAGAAGTTAGGTGGGGAAACAAAAATGATGAGGATGAAGAGAAGCACAAATCCCATTTAGTCAGCGACAATAAATTTAAGGCAAAGTACCATTTCAGACTTTATAAAATGAATTATTGACCTAATTTATTTCAAATTACGGAATGACGCTTGTATCACACACATACCAGCTGTGCTTTGAAAGCCGCACAATATTTAATATCCATTTTCCCAAAAGTTGACATGGTAAAGACTATTTCAAGTCAGGTTCTAAACACAGGTGAAAAATCACCAGATTTTGAATTAAAAGGAGTAGATAACAAAATATATTCTCTCAAAGACTTCGATAGCAGTAACTCATTGCTAGTAGTTTTTATATGTAATCACTGTCCTTATGTCAGGGCAAGAATTTGCGATATTGTCAATTTGCAATCTATGTTCAAAACATCTGACTTACAAGTAGTAGGTATTAATAGCAATGATCCTGCTTATGAAGGAGAAGGTTTTGATAATATGATAAAATTTGCTAGAGAATATAAACTAAATTTCCCATATCTAATGGATGATACCCAAGTGGTTGCAAAGGCATATGGGGCGGTATGCACACCTGATCCTTTTCTTTTTGATCAAGAACGCAAATTAGTATTCCATGGTAGAATTAATGATGCTTTAGAGCCTGAAATGACTCCAAAAGTTTCCGTTATGGAAAATAATGTAAGAAAGGTCTTAAAAGAAGAAAAAATAGAAAAGGATTTTGATCCATCTATTGGATGTTCAATAAAATGGAAAAATTAGTATACTGCTTGCTGGCTAGCTTGCTTGTCATCTAGCCATATTGGTAGTTAATTCCTTTCTCTCCACGAGGATGCCTCCATTCCGTCTCCTTTGCGCAGGTTCCACATTCGATACATCCCTCATGCTGAAGTGTGACATCATCGTCTTTTTCTAAGCTGTAGCACTTTGTAGGACACAGTGTAACCATCTTTTTCATAAATTCACTTTTTGGATTTAATACTTTGATATGCGAGATATTATCATCATCATACTTTAATTTTGCTATACGCTGTGCAATTGTAGGGACTGTAAGCTTATATTTTGACGCAACTCGCGTACCTGATTTTTCTGCAATTTCTATTGGCACTTGAACATACGTTTCCACTGATTCCACTATAGGTAAAAGACGATCGTATCCTAAAATATTTGCAAATCCAACTGCAAGACCCCTCAGTGTTCCACTTGTCATTAGTCTGAAAACCATACCATATCTTGCACCTACAATATCTTTTGGAACATCTTTTGCAGCATCAAGAAAGATCTTAAGATAGTTTTTATCAATTTCCTTCATATCTCTTGTATATGGGCTATCATCTATCAATTGTGTATAGAATTCTCCCAAATAATTGTGGGTAAAATTATTTCTATCGATGGATCTTGCAACCGCATTGGCAGCCCTTACAGCATCATCAATCCCTACGTTAAGCCCTTCAATTCTAGGACCAATGAAAATACCTCTACCAGCTGCATCGCCTATAAATAAGATATTATCATGATAAGGTTTTTTCATTCTACAACGCTTTCCATCTGGAACTAATTTTGCACTGTATTCCAGCTCAACATAATCATTTACAAACTTTGTCTGATACTTATCAATTAGATCTTGACGAATGGAATCAATCCTTGCCTTAATTTCTGCATCTGACTTGTACTTGCCGCTTTCAATAAGTTTTGACCTGTTAGATGGGGAATAATATGTATAACGTAGATCATTCCATGTATTGATTAGTTTGCTTACAGCAAAACGTATTCTCAGTTGTTCTTCTTTTGGAAGGTTCTTATCAATATCCTCTTTTATTGCAACTTCGTCTGTAATAAACCCACTAACCACGGGATTATTCAATAATGCATTTACTAGTGTATAAGGTTCATCTGGCTTTGCCATCAGGGAATCATAATGATATACTGCTCCAACTGAAAGTGTATCCCGGTTGGTATAAACAAAACCACCGCCTATATGATTTAATGTTACATCACCAGCAAAAAGATGTGCAGCTCCCTCGTTTGACTGTATTCCAAATCTCTGATCAATAACCTGCTCAGGTAATTTTACTACTACCTTAACACCTTGATATAATTCTGCTGTAGTAAATTTATTTCTGGCACCAGTAATTTCTGCTATTTCTGAATTTACTCCATCAGCAGCAATTATTGCCTTTACTTCAAACTCCTGAAGTTCATTTGTCTCAATTACTGTTCTATCGTTCTGCGAACTAACGGATTTAACGTGGACCCCGTTAACAATACCACCGCCTTGTCTTTCAGCACTTTCTGCTGCTTGTTTTGCAAACCAAGAATTCAATTTATTTAGAAGAACTGAATAGCCAAAATTAGATCGATATTCATGAGCGCGAGTAAGATCAATTGAAAATACCTTGTCTTTCGACGTAGCATGTAGGATATATTTTGTAATATGCCTTTCTAAAGGAGCTTCACTTAGGAATTGACCATAAACGTCTTCAACATTGTAGACCTTGCCATTTTTTGGTTTCTTTGAGTAAAGAATTCCACCAGATACATTTTTTGAGCCAACTGTCTTACCCGCCTCTATAAGAACAGCTTGTTTTCCCAGATTAGATAATTGTTTTAGAGCTGCTAACCCGGCTGAACCGCCGCCAATTATTGCGATATCAAAACGTTCCATTATTTACTTTTAACTCCCATAATTAGTTCTTTTTGCTTTCTCAATTCTTCAATCATGACTGGTATTACCTCGTCAATTCGGCCTTTGATGAATATATCACATTCATCTCTAATAGGTGAATTTTCATCTGTATTAATTGCAACGACAAATTCAGAATCTTTCATTCCTGCAATGTGCTGCATTGCTCCGCTAATTCCAACAGCAATATATAACAAGGGGCTTACCTTTCGTCCACTAGTACCTATCACTCTATCAGGAATCATATACGTAGAAGTTATTCTTTCGCTTGTAACATACGGTTTCTTTGAAATTGGCAGTGAGACTCCTATCTCGGCATCCAACTCCTTTGCCAATTCTTCAATTAATTTTATATTTTCTTCTGGAGAATCTTTAATCCCTCTGCCAAAACTTATGATTGCTTTATGAGTATCAAAATCAACCGCACTTTTGATAACCGTGCGACTCAATATCTTTACGTTAAGATCTTGCTTTTCTATCTTTGAAGCATAATCTACAATTATTCCGTTCCTTGTAGTATCACGCACAAGAGGGGGAAATACTCCAGGAATTATACTGCATGCTTGGGGATGATATTCTCTTTCTATAGCAGGGTTCCGGTTGTCAAGACATAGAATAGTAGTCCATAGAAATCCCGAAAAATCGGGTCGGTACATTTCAAGTGTTTTTGTATAAGTCATCATCTGACCTTTTGTTTTATGTTCATGTTTGATTTCAAGATCTTCAACTACAAGTTTGTTAATGTCAGAAGCAAGACCTGATTCTAATTCCGCTAACACCGTAGATGATAAATGCCTGCCTATGTTGTCTGCAGCAAAAAACATGTACCGCGGTTTTTTGAATCGTTCCCAATCTTCTGGAGAAATCTTTGCTATACATTCTCTATTTGTAGCAATTTGGCTTATTATTTTAGTATCAATTATATTCCTGTGATACTGTAATTCTGGATCTTCTGCGTAGATTACCGCATCCGCTCCATAGAATATCAATTCTTCGCACAATTTTCTGACTTTATTTCCCAGTACTATAGCAACAACTTTTTCATGAGAGGAGTATTTTTTGTTAAAATGATCCATAAGCCTCCTAGCTTCACCGAGCATTTCTAAGCTAACAGGAATTGGTTTACCTTCTTCATGTTCGATTATTACAAATAGATGCCTGTAATGGCTGTCTTCAGATGTACTCAAGATCATTTGATTATTGTTCCTCCTAACACGTCATGCATTTTGGTAACAACTTTTCTTATTTGATCGCGATCAGATCCGTTTATTATTTCTGCTTTTCTGCTTGCTTTTGCTTTTGGAATCTTTTCTACCTTGTATACAATTGTAGGAGATCCAGGAAGGCCAACGAACTTTGGATCGACACCCAACTGTTGAGCATTGAAAATTTTGAGATATTTCTTATAATTATAGGCTCGTTCACTTGCTTCCTTTTGGTATTTTGCAAATGCCAATCTTTGCGAAATGGTATTAAATTCCGATTTGTATGATGGATCTATTGTGATGAATACCGGAAGTGGCGCTTCTACTTCCTCTATTATGTCATAAAACCCCTGCAAAGTGATTAAACGTTTTGCTATTACAGTTTGCTTTTCAAGATCAACGTCATAATCAATAACATTGCCTAGAAAAGTATAACCAAGTTTCCATGCCGTCTGAGGTCCTGTTTGTCCAGTCTCGCCATCAGAAGCTCGATGTCCTGAAAAAACGATATCCATTTTTCCTCCTTCCATTTTGCTTATTCCAGTTTTTAATACCTCAGCGGTTGCCAGAGTGTCTGCACCTGCAAATATCCTGTCACTATAGAGATGTAATTCATCAGCATCGCAGATTAATTGTGCTTGTTGCAAGGCAAAATCAGCAATAGGAGGACCCATTGTGGAGACAGAAATATGCGCACCATATTTCACTTTGGAATAAAATGCAGCTCTTGATGCAACTGCACTATGAGGACCAAGTATACTCTTAGTTTCTGCTCTATTTAGAGTCCCATCTGAATTGTAACTGACATTCCCTTCTGAAAAATCGGGCTCTAGCTTTACAATAACTGCTACGTTAAGTGAATCCATACGTCTTCCTTCTTCCCAATATCATACCCTTTAAATTGTTTGTGTAAGAAAGTTAGTATTAAGAGTTAGAAGTTTTCCAGCTCTACATATTACAGATATATCTCTTCCAAATATTATCAAAAAAATGCATATAACAACAGAAGTCACCATTATTTAAGTACACACGAGATATAATTTTTCTATACTCATGATAATTATAAAAAATATACATTTGCGGGACAGCTGGAAAGGCATTAGCTAAGGATACACCGGCGTGGAGGATCGTGCTGCAAGTGTAGTCTTTAAATTTAGAATATGTCCATTTCTATATACCGTAAATATCACGTTATCACCAACTGACTTGTGGTCATCGATATATGAGATCAGATCCTCGCTTCTATTTACAACATGTCCATCTACAGCTGTTATTATATCTCCGCCATGTTTCATAGAATATTGGTCTATAATGCTTCCGTGTATTCCAGCTTTGTCAGCAGGACCATTCTTTTTAATTGAATCGACATATACACCTTTGAAATTTGGTGGCAAACTGCCATTTATAGTGTCTACCAAATCCGAAGTTAGAGTAGCAGAAGTAAGGCCAACGTAAGGATGAGCATAATACCCTTTTTCAATTAATGCAGGGACTATGCGCATTATTGTATTAGATGAGATTGCAAATCCTACACCAGAGAAGCCGCCTTCCTCATTAGCAGATATACCGGCAGTATTCATTCCTATAACCTGTTTTTGAATATTAAGCAAAGGACCGCCTGAGTTACCAGGATTTATTGCAGCATCTGTTTGAATTGCAGCAGGAATAGAAAATCCAAGTTCCGATGATGGCAATAACCTTCCTATTTGACTTACAATACCTGTTGTCATAGTATCGCTAAGACCAAACGGATTGCCGATAGCTATTACTGGATCTCCAACTTCCAGCTTCGAAGAATTTCCAATTAAAAGTGGTTTAAGACCTTGGGTAATATTGTATGTAATTTGAACGACCGCTATGTCGTTATAAGCATCAGTTCCGACTACTTTTGCAGTATATCTATTTCCATCTATGAATGTTATATCCACTATTTTAGATTCTCCTACTACATGATCATTAGTAATTATATGTCCCTGTTTATCATAGACAAATCCAGAACCTAAAGCAGTAGCATTTCGTGTTTGTGAATTAATAGTATTATTAGCTGGAATCTTGCTGGTTACCTGAACAACAGAGTTCTCTACTTGTTTGAACATAGTATTGAGGGAAGGAGATTGTGTCGACAAGGAACTTGATTTCGATGTTACCACTGCTGACGCTGGAATAGCAGATGCTAATAACGCAATAGCTATTGTCAGTATTGTCAATATAGTAGAGTTTTGTGTTGCAGATAGCATAATCACATAAATCTTATACATGTACTATTTGACACTTTCTTCTGCTAACCAGCCATACTTATAGTGGTAGCAATTATGCCTAATAATGCATGGAATAAAAAGTTTACATTAATTTTGGTTGTAAGCAATTTAAGCAGTTACAGTTTCTTTATATGATGCTCTTAATTTTTCATATGCCATCCTTAATCGACTATAAAAATCAGGCATTGCAGGATGGAGCATAGTGTATGCTAGGTAAAAGTCCTCTGCTTCTCTCAAATATCGCCTTACCTTTGGATGCCCTGGTATATTTGATATAAACCTCATATTGTTTAGCCTATCAGCAAGTTTGATGGTTTTCATATCATATTCAGCGGATATGAGAGTATTGCAATATTCTTGGAACCTTGCTAGTTGGCGTTCATCGTCGGTAGATCCCATATGATTTTCAGGTGATCGAATTTTCAATGTGGTAGCTATGTCATGCACTCTATTTCCAAATCGGTATATCAAATAAGCCTCAAAACCATATGCCTTTGTTTTATACCAATCAAGAATCCTCTCATCATCCTCTAATACATCATGTAAGATCGCGCAGGCTACTTCAACACTAGTAATATTGCGGTTAATAGATCTGTAATGTTTCACAACATCCATTGCAACCGGCAGAGTGTGTGTTTCAAAAAAAGGCGATAAGTTATCTTCTCTCTTTACTCCGTAATGAACCTCTTCTGCAACTTCAATAGCCCCTTGTATAAAATCATCAACACGCAGATTGGCTTCATTTTCTAAAAATGCTACAAATTCCTGCTTGCTAACTACAGAACTAGGTTTTTGTTCCATAATATAATAGAATTGAAGTCAAACAAAAGAATTTTGGTATCAGAATGATATAAATGACATTAAATAGCTTGCACACTTATTAAATAGCACTATACTGAATAATCAGCAGTAAATTATTTTTTACACATCATGTACTAACAACTAAGTAAAAGCATCCTCCTTTGAATCTCGTATTATATAGCAGCATTAGCAGCTTAGCATATTGCAATATCTCCAGTTAACAACTAACTATAGTTAGTTGGGAGGCTTCAAATTGTACGATGCCACTATGCCGACAAGTTTGTTTCTTTTATAAATTCATTATGTGCAATAATATATAGATATATAAATATCCATATTGTTTTATAACTTGTTTCAATAAATGGTTTTATATTTTGTAATATTACAAGTGGTATGCAAGGAATTGAGAACCAAAGAAACTCTAATTTTTTGTATAACAATATATGATCGTTCTGCTACTAGAGTCCTTTAGTGCTTACTACTTCTAGAGCATTCACACTAGCGCAAAATACATTTCCGCCCAGAGGCGATCAGCCTGAAGCAATTGAAAAATTGGTCAGAGGGGTCTTAACAAAAAGAGGATGCCAAACTTTACTTGGTGTTACAGGCAGCGGAAAAACATTTACAATTGCAAATGTTATAGCACGAACAAATAAAAATACTCTGATAATCTCCCACAACAAAACTTTAGCTGCTCAGCTTTATGCAGAATTCAAGGAGTTTTTTCCAAATAATAATGTGGGTTACTTTGTAAGCTTCTATGATTACTATCAACCTGAAAGTTATATCCCACAAACTGATACATATATTGAAAAAGATACCAAAGTCAATGAAAGAATCGAAAAAATGAGATTGGAAGCAACAGCGATGTTGATGTCGGGTGAGCCGACTATAATAGTGTCTACAGTATCATGCATATACTCACTTGGGTCACCTACAGAGTGGGAAGAGAGTTCAACTACTATAGAAGAGGGAATGACAATTAGTAGAAAGGGCTTGATCCATAATCTAATTGAAGCACGTTATGAACGAAATGATACATCATTAGTACCAGGCAATTTCAGGGTAAAAGGCGATACTATTGACATTATTCCAGCATACTCTAATGATGTAATTCGGATCTTGCTTTTTGGAGATGAAATTGAAAAGATTAGCAT
>JBKPMB010000288.1:0-6207 GCA_046731995.1 Thermoproteota archaeon
AGAAGAGGGCTGAATGAGAGTAGTCAGTATTTTTATAGTTGTAGTCTTGCCTGCACCATTAGGACCGAGAAAACCAAACACCTTTCCATATTCTAAGTTAAACGAAATTCCATCTTGGCATTAAATGAACCATAAGTTTGGCGAAGATCAAATACGGAAATGCAATATTGTTTATTGTATTTATTTTCTTCAAACAATCTTATGATATCATCTGCTTGTACAATTTCGTCTTTATTTTTGTGTTAACGAATGCTACTAATATATATATACATGCGCAATTTGTTTTTATATATATATCATTTTGATTGTTAATTGATATTTTTAATAGGCTATTAGCTGTTGTATCTAGTGGATGTGAAAGCCTTTTCTGATATCTTGTGTTAATCTTATCTGTACAAAATCTATTTTAAGTATAGTCAATTTATACTTCTCTTGTCAAAGGTATACTAAAACTAAAAGTTGCACCTTTACCATCCCTATTATTCTGAGCCCATATCTTACCACCATGAGCTTCCACAATACTCTTGGAAATAAACAACCCCAAACCAGTACCAGTTTCTGACTTTGTGGTGAACTTTGAAAATAGTCTAGGCGAGATCTCTGACGCAATACCTTGGCCAGTATCCATTATACTGACTATTACTTGATCGACTTTTTTTTCTGCACTAACTGAAATAACTCCTTCTTCGGTAAATTTAACAGCATTGTTAAGGAGGTTAGAAACAACCTGAGTTATCCTTCCTTTATCCGCTTCTACAATGATGTCTGTAGGTTTGTAATATACCTTTACACTCCCATCTAGCCCATTGTCATCTGCTATACGATTTCGAATGTCTTGTATAGTATCATACAATACATTATTTAGATTAAATCGTTCTTTGTTCAGTTTTAATGATTGGCTTTCAATCTTTGATACATCTAAAATATCAGATGCAAGACGTTCTAATCTTTTTGCATTACGAATAATTAGTGCGATCTGCTCATTTTCTACGACGACCTTTCTTTTTCTGTCGTTAAATTGATGCTCGATATACTCCGCTTCTCCCAATATCGGCATAATAGGAGTTCTTAGCTCATGAGCTGCTGTATTAATAAACTCTTTTTGCACTGTATGTATTCTTCTTAATTCTTCATTTATTGCATGCTCATTCCAAAGCAATTCAAAAAATGATTTAAAGGAGTTTACGTTATGCTTGCTATTAGAGTATATTGCAAAACCAATTGCTTCTGAAAATTGTTCAGCCATTGGATTCTTTACTTCAGCTTGAAGAAATTTACAACCATCTGCTATCAGTATACCCGATGGTGCATCTGCATACATATTCATAATTCTTATACTCGGAGCTTGCTTTGATATCTCTTCTACAATATCAGCATTGACCTCAGTTATAGGACAGATAATCTTAACTGTGGCACCATTTTGTGATGCCTTGATAAGGTGATCAATGACACCTAGTTTATACATTCTTAACATACCTATAGCAGTAGGTATCAAACTTAGTGCTTCATTATTTACAGACTTAGCTAAATCAAGCAGAACTGAGCTTGCTTTTTCTTGGTCAGCAATTACATCAACAAATTCTACTTCTACTTTGTCTTCAATTTCCCTTATTCTCTGTTCTGCAGAAATTGCTTTATTCCAGAGTGTGTCGAACATATACTCATGCTGTTCTACAAGTTCCTTGACATTACTATGAATAATTCGAGCTGCCATCTTTCCTTTCTCAAATGAAACTATAGGAGATAGGTATTCTGACTCACTTAACATAAAATTTGCTTTTATTCCCTCTAAATGTCGGAGCTCACTAACGATAGAAAGCAGCTCTTTGCAATAAGAAATATTTTCAGATGTGATTTCAGTAAGACATCTTAGCTTGACGCCTCTATTTTTAGCATTATTAAATGCAATTCTTATTGGATCCAGTGCAATGGCCAACCTAGGCAATGCGTAATTCATACAACTATCAATTCTTTTCTTTGAATTAGAGAAAAATTGTAATTTGGTACTTATCACGTTATCAATGCCGTACGCTACATCAGTCATTTCATTCCCGTTTTTATTGTGATCATCATTGACAGTAGTATCGGCTAATGGCGATGACGATACAGATTTATCCAATGAGTAATTCGCTTTTTACTGCTGAACATACGGATATAAAATGATAAGGAAAAATGTTCTACTTCTCTTCCTCATTTCAATAACCTTAGATCTTCTTCATTCTACTTGGTCAGTTTTTGTGCTCAAATGTCTGATTTTTCCTTAGTAAATATTACGCTGGTCAGATTTTTAGCTTTATCTGTTGGTGGGCGGAGAAATGCTATAAGATTATAGTTGATGTTTTCTTTTTTCGTTGCTCTTGTTGATCGCCATTACCGATTTGTGCTCTTTATGTACAGAGAATTGCTATTTTCATCATATCCAAGATCAGACATCGTTATTACCTTAAATCCATCATCATACAAATATTTCATCTCAGCATCAAACAGATTCAAGGTTGTATCAATTGGTCTATTACTATCGCTTAAATCAGGATATGTTACAATAGTATGATATACAATTATAGGTATTGTTCTTACTATTCCATCGTTGTTATAATTACTTTGGTTATTAACAGCTGTAATGAATTTCTCAAACATCTGAGCATTGTTATATTCGTAGCGAAATCTAGCGCAGGTGCCGATGTTGCCATTATCAGCGCTATTAGTAGAGCAGCCCTCATCGATATGCTTATGAGCCCAGCTATTGATAGAATATCTATTTGAAGGAGTTAATGTTCCATCGCTAAAATGCGTTCTACAATCTGTCTGCTCATTATTTCCATTACAATGTAAGAAAGTTAACGCAGATGATTTGGTGTCAGTTCTAGCTAAATCATAGTATTTTGCAACTGTATTTACAACCTTAGGATCATCAGATCCTTTGCCATTAGGATATGCAAAAATTGTTGGATTGAATCTATGGTTTTCTAAACATTGTTTTGATTGTCCTATTTCATAATCCAGATCTGCCTGTGATGACAAGTCGTTTAGATTTGGGTGAGTCATAGTGTGTGCTTCAATATCCATACCGTCTTGTTGTAATGCTGCTATCTGTTGCCAAGTAATTGATATATCTTTATAATGATGTCCTTGTTCTACCCAATTGCATACTTCAAAGAATGTTGCTTTAAATCCATATTTATCTAGGATAGGTTTAGCATACGTATAGTCACTTTGATGTGAGTCATCAAAATTAATGATTACAAACTTGTCTTTATTATTGATATTGTTACTTGTAGATTGTATAGTTGCTTGAGCTCTATTCATGTCTGAATTGTCGGTGGTACTGCTTGATTGCTGTTCTTTATTACTACTACCACTACCGTCTCCAAGACCATTGCTAATATTGCTGTCTATATTAGAAGATGTCTTTGACTTTTTTTTGGCAAAAGCATCTATACCAATATTGATGTTGGCGTTGAAAATCCTTATAGATATTAACGAAAATACCAGAAGTAGAACAAATAGCATCATGAAGAAGTTCCGAGTGCGAGTATTATAGATCTCTTGCACCTACCATCATTAATTATCTTAGTAAGGCAATTGCTAATAAGTGTGAATTAACCGTGTTAATTATTACCTTTAGTTCAAGGTTCTTGTCCGCTATATAGAAGGCATATTTATTGGTATGTAGCAAAGGTGCCTTATACTATCATTAATGTTCAGAAGAATCATAATAGTATGAATTGTAATTATAAAGGTTATAGAGCATGGTTAAGCCATCTTTATTATCAAACGATAACTTTATTAACAAAAGTGCTATTTTCGAGAAAACTGCTACCATCATTATTCATATTGTTATTATTTATTCCTGTTATCGCTACAATCTTTATTCTACAATCTTCATAGTTTGAACTTTTAAAATATCCTAAAGCTTCTTTTTTATTGAATATCTCTACCTGGTAGCCTAATTGTCTTGTCATGATTTTCCTTGGAAATAGCCGTTCTTTAAAATGACTTGAATAAAATCAAGGCCGTCTTCTACCTTGCGATGAAATATTATCGTGATCGATAGCACTATTATTCTGCATATACTAATCACGTCTTATACTTTCTATATTCATGCATATTTCTATAGGTATATACAGATGCTAAGGGGAAAAATTCTTTACGCGATGGATCAGCGGCATATTATTTTAGTATAGATGAAGGTTACCACTTTATAATTATTTTTTTATTGTGATGAAAGCTATTGTAATCTGCCATCCCTGCGATGTTCTATATATTAGCAAGGTCCAAAACAAATGCACCAAGAGAACATATATTAGCAAATAATTCAAATTAGTCACTTTTAATAAGTTATAGTGAATATTCTAGCAGAGTTAAATCAATTTGTATATACCAAGAATCATCATAGCAGGAGTAACTAGTGGAGTAGGCAAGACTACGATAGCTGCCGCTATCATGTATATACTCAAACGAAAAGGTTTGAAGGTACAGCCATTCAAAGTTGGTCCAGATTTTATTGACCCCAGTTATCACACATACATAACCGGCAGGCCATCACGCAACTTAGATGCGTGGATGATGGGTATAAATGGCATTTTGGAATGTTTTGATAATGCATCGTACGGAGCTGATATTGCAGTAGTTGAAGGTGTTATGGGGCTTTTTGATGGAATTTCAGGAAAGGATGATTTCGCAAGTACAGCCCAGGTGGCTAAGATACTTGACTCGCCTGTGATACTTGTTATCGACGCTGGAAAAGCAGCGCGTTCTATTGCAGCCATAGCAATTGGTTTTCTACATTTTGATAAGAAAATAAAGATAGCAGGAGTAATTCTAAATAATGTATCTGGCGATAGACACGCAAATTTTATCATAGATGCTTTTGCGGACAAAGTTAAAGTTCCTATAATAGGAATAGTCAGACGAAATAACAAAATTACCATACCAGAACGTCACTTAGGACTTATTCCTGCTAATGAGTTAGAAGAAAAACAAAGGATGTCGATTATTCATTCTGCAAAAATTGTCGCAGAACAAATCAACCTAGACAAAATAAGAGTTCTAGCTAGAATGCATAAGGATAAGGGTCATTTACTGCAACCAAAAAAACCTATCCCCAATGGTCAAAAAATAAAAATAGCAGTGGCAATGGATGAATCTTTTAACTTCTATTACGCAGATAATCTTGATGCTTTGAAAAAACAAAACGTACAACTAGTTTTTTTTAGTCCAGTAAATGACAATAAGTTACCTGAAAACGTATGCGGAATTGTGCTAGGAGGTGGTTTTCCAGAAGTACTGGCAGATAAACTTGAAAAAAACCACTCAATGATGAAATCCATTTTAAAAGTGGCAGAAAATGGAATCCCAATTTACGGAGAATGTGGGGGATTGATGTACCTTACTAGGTCAATTAGAGGTTATAAGGAACATGAAGATAACAGGCGAAAGATGGTCGGATTGATAGATGCAGACACTTTCTTAAGTGGTAAATTGACATTAAATTATACCGAAGCCAACTCTAATGCATCTATTTTTGGCAAGATGTCTAGAATTAGAGGTCACGAATTCCATTATTCAAAGATTGAAAATATTGCGAAAGACTCAAAATTTGCATACAATATGGAAAAGGGACATGGGATAGATAACAAAAAGGATGGTTTTATTGTATACAATTCTATGGCATCATATATGCATCTTCATTTTGCTGATGGCAGGCTTCCCATGAGGCTTGTTGAAGCCTGTATCAAATATTCAAGAAAGTGATTGTTCAGAATTTAGATATCAACCAATAGTAGTAGCAGTAATATCATAATTAATATGAAGATTTAGTAAATTTTGATGGAATTTGCGATGAACTATTTTGAAATGGGGTTCTTGCTCTAATAAGCAAGAAGGCCAATCAGAATGAAACTAGGTCAAGCAGTAGTAGTCTGATAATGATATCTATCTTTTTGTATCTTGTATAGTCTTTCTATATTATAGGAGATTACACTATAAATATTGTAGAAAAGTAGATACACTACTATCAAACAATAACTATAAGTATATATACTAAATATTTCGTTTAGCGTAAAAAATTCTGCATACTTCTAATAATTTTAATTAAGTTATTGAATATAGACTTTCCCACGCAATTGTAAAGGTTTTAATTGCTCTTTTTGGAGATAGGGTGCAAGTATTGTCTACGTCAGACGATCGACAATCGCCATTATCACC
>JBKPMB010000289.1:0-9600 GCA_046731995.1 Thermoproteota archaeon
CTCTATTTGCTTTGTGTATTAAATGAATTAAAGTATTTCAATGACTTGTTATATCATTTTCCTCTGTTCCTAGGGCTTTAAACACCCACCTTATTTAAAATAACACTATATCGAAAGAATCATAATGAAGAATATCGTACATGTTGAGGATGTAATCAGCATTTGTATATAACCTGCTTTAATGTAGTTCATTTTGTCATAAATGCTCCAAGAGATGGTAGCTCTATGGTTTACAACAAATGTCAAAGCTGAGAAATGCGAATTATTGTAAGGTAACTTTGGTACTCATGCCACGCAAGTAATAATGGATGCAGCAGATAGCTCAAAAAGATTTATAGTATGGTCAGCAGCAACCAATAGACTCAAGTAACCAATTGTGTATTATAATAATAAATAATTCTTCCTTGATTTACCTATTTCGGAAAAGAACAACATAAATTCATAATAACGTGTCATAAAGAATAAAATACAATCATTATTGGCTGAAAACTGCCTTTCTTACAGAAAAGATAGTATTTTATTGCCACTTTCGAGACATGTTACATATATCCTAGTTTAACGTATATAATATTATGATATGTGATGATGTTCTTTGATACAAAACAGTTTTCCTATGAGAGAATGGCATGTTAAGCACATGGAAAAGACAGTAGTCAAGTTTGTAACAGGACTGTCAGAGAATGCTACCATGTGGGAGAAAAGACAGAATAAACGATACGGTAGAATAACTAGTATTTGCAGACAAATAGGCTATGATATAAAGCAGGGTGCTACAATTGAACAAGTTCTTTTGCTTTTGCAAAAAATTAGAAATGATTCATCCTTTTCTAGCCTTAGACAGAAAGATGGTTCAATAAAAAGACTAGATGAAGTAGAGAAACATTTTATGCCATCAAAGCAAGAAAAAAACTATTATTGGTATTAACTCCACTTTTAGTGTCTTGATATCTGAAGCTTTAGACTATTTGTGATAAAGCATTTTTAGTTACGCTAAGAGAGGATAATGCTTATGATGTAAATGTTATGTCATAAATCTACGTTGCTTATGATAAGATATATGGCCTTAGGCTTTGATCATTTTTCTCTCTTACTTCTGAACAAATACTACTAATCATCAGTCATTGTTTATATACTGACAGAGAATTGACAGCCACACTTTAGATGATTAATATACTTATAATCATATAGTATTATTAGAGGAAAAGAAGAAATGAAAGCAACATATCAACAACAACAACAACAACAACATATAATCCCACAACTCATCGAGGACTGCAACAATGAACATAATCTTGACAAGAGGATAGAGATTTTGTATCGTATAAATTCAATACTTGCGAAACAACATCAGCTAAAAATACCATCGCTGATTACAAATGCGTATATCAATACAGCATTATACAGAATAGAAGAAACATTCTGAATGTTATTGGAAATTAGATAACGATGTTATCAAAAAGACCTCTAAAGAATGAGCAATTCCTTTACAAGGTAAAGACTATACTTGCAACATCATCATAATTTAAAATAACTTCCTCAGGATATCATGCTTTACAAATAACCAACGTCCGCGAGATTTAGAAATATCAAGAATGCTTAATTATATCAAGAATAGCGCTCTCATCGTCAACTGCCATGATGGATTTAATCCTTTTATTAGTAGAAGAGAAAGTCATGTCTGGCACCTATTGCTTTAGGCGTTGATGGACATAAGGGTTTTTATTAAGGTCTTTGGTTAACTCATATGCAGTTTTGAATAGTTTATAACAACTGTAGTATCTTGTTACTCAAGTAGAATCATAAATAAATGTTGTATAGGCTGAATTCAGTTTAGCTTTATAAAAAGAAGTTTTTATTTTTCATCTATCAATAAAATAATGCTAACAAGCAGAAGATAGATTGATGATAGGCTAAATTGTTAACGTTGAGAAACTTCTATGCACCGTTTTGTCATCCCTTCAGTCACTTACATTTATCCTCCAAGGAGCTTAGAATAATGCTATTTGTTAACTACGACCAATAGCATTTGTATTTGTTATCGCTGTTGTTGATGCAGTTTTGTTTTGTAGTCCACCGCCTTCTACTGCGACTCTTGGCACACCAGTCACATTTACACTATAAAACGATGCTAGAGTAGGATTTGAACTGCAAGAGAATTTAGCAGTTATTTTATTGCTTACTCCTTCTTTAAGTGTAGTATATTTAGGAGTAAGATTAAACGTCCAACTGGAATAGTCGTTAACTCTGCCTGGACCAATTGCTGAAGCATTTTGATATGGTTTTACATCATTTACAATAACATTAACATAGCAATTAGAATTGATATTATCCTTTGATGTTCCTGATATTGTGAGATTACCAATTGGAACTTGTTGGCCATTGACAGGTGCTGTGATCCTTACACTATGTGCTATAGGTGATGATGGTGACAATAACTTTGATGCTGACGGTACTGGTGGTAGCTTATTTGCTTTTGCTCCTGTTACGTTTGATGATGTAGGTAGTTGACTCATTTGTCCGTACACTCTACAGATACATGTAGCAGCACTAATCAATAAAATACAAAGAGATATTCCATAAACAATTAGCAAAGTTGTTGGTTTGACATGAGCAACAGCAAACTTCAATGATGTAATTTATTTGTGATAGATTATAAACTATGAGTAGTAGAAGTAATTTACAACCAGAATAATATTTGTTACTATCAATAGATGTAAAATAGACTAATGTAAGGGAGAGGGAGATAAGGCTATGGCCAAGACGTAGACTTCAATTTAGTCCATCTCGTCATTATAATCTTTTAGATCTAATTTGTCTTTGAACTCTAATTCTTCCTCTTCGTCAATATCTTCACTAGACATTGTTGATCCTTACCTGTATGTGGTCTTTTAGATTATATTATTGTTGAGTTTGTATTTTTTGCTTCCTCACAAATGAGGAGTCCGGGGCATCGCTTCTGTTCAAATATTATAGACAGCAGCCAAAGAGTTACTCATAAGCCTATAGTCAAGCAAATACGCAAGAAGATTTTATGCAATGACTATTTTATTTTATTGTCGATGCAGCAGATATTTGACTGATATAGCAAAGAAGATAAAGAATATATTTCAGGATTCCGAAGCCAGATGGAAACCGGGAAGAAAAAACTAGTAATACTACATCACCAAGAAATAGCCGTAATAGGAAAATCAATAATAGACGCTAGTAGAGTTAGGGATGTTATGAGTAAATTTGGTTCCAAGTATGGCGATGTAAGAAAGTATTATCCAAAACCTGATGTGGCTGTTGAACTCCAGCTTTGACAAATCCTTCTGGTAAGTCTCTACGTTAGATGGCGACCTAACCTCGAATATATAACAAAAAAAGGAGAAGCGAACCGTCACGCCGTCTTACTGTGATTTGAGAGAAGCCATATCAATGGAGAAGCGATACTTTACATCCGCCTTGGACAGTCTCTCGTAAGCCTCGTTGACCTTCTGGATTGGGATGACTTCTACGTCGGCAGTGATGTTATGTTTGCCGCAAAAGTCAAGCATCGCTTGCGTTTCGGCTATACCTCCGATGAGTGAACCAGAGAGGCTGCGACGCTTGAACAGAAGGCTTAAGGCCGAGACGGCATGAGGTTTGTCCGGTGCGCCGACGACGGTGATGTTGCCGTCGCGGCGGAGTAATTGTATATATGCGTTAATGTCGTGCTCTGCAGAGACAGCGTCGAGGATGAAGTCGAAGCTGTTTATGTGCTTGCCCATCTGATCGGTATCCCCCGAAATGATCACTTCGTCCGCGCCGAGGCGAAACGCATCTTCTTTCTTGTTAGGCGAAGTGGTAAAGACTATTACATGGGCTCCAAGCGCATGAGCAAACTTTACTGCCATATGACCCAGTCCACCCAGACCTACCACACCGACCTTCTTACCTTTGGCTACGCCCCAATGCCACATGGGTGAGTATGTTGTAATTCCGGCGCATAAGAGAGGCGCGGCTCCGGCGAGATTCAGGTTGGATGGAACGCGTAGGACAAAGTGCTCTTTGACTACAATACTGTCAGAATAGCCGCCATAGGTGACGCCTCCAAGGTGCACATCTGGAGAGTTATAGGTGAGGGTCATGTGCGGACAATACTGCTCGAGACCGGCTTGACACTCAGGGCAGTTACCATCGGAATCAACCAAGCAGCCGACTGCAGCAACGTCGCCGGGCTTGAACTTGGTAACTGCGGAACCGACCTTGGTGACACGACCAACGATCTCATGTCCAGGAACGCATGGATAGACAGTAGGCATCGCGCTCCACTCGTTACGGACTTGGTGGAAGTCAGAGTGGCAAATACCGCAGAAAAGGATTTCGATCTGAACATCGTGTTCGCCTGGATCGCGCCGTGGGATTATCATGGGAGCAAGCGGCGATCTCGCACTTGCAGCAGCGTAAGCCTTCGCTTTATACTGACCACGTGATTGAGAGCTAACTTGCGTTGTTGTCATGACAGACTCAGTGCAGTATCATATATAGAGGCATTTAATCAAGCACTTTAGATGCTGGCTCTGAGTTTCTTATATGTTTCTTATATTTTACATAGCATGACAGGGGCACAACAATATGCAGATACTTATCGCAGCTATATCATTATCTGAATATGGGTACATTAGGAACTATAGAAACAATAGTTATGGAGTAATACAACTAAAATCAGTGTAAAAGTTGGTCGGCTAGGTTCAATTCATTAAACAAATATTGAAAAACTTTCTAAACTATGATCTGGCTGTAATTGCTCAAATGGTAAACCAGCCTTTCTCAGTAGAATTTCATCTGCTTATTTATAGTAGATTCTGTAAGTGGCTTCGGTCTATTGGTACTTTTAGAAAAGGTAGCATACTTATCACGAATGATATAGGAGTCGTCACTTATCTTTTCGTCTTGTTTTCTTCTATATTCAATATACTCATTTATTGAGGCCATACATTCTTGTGTCATTAAAGCATTGTATCTATGATCTTTAGATTCAGGATAAATGCTTAGCAGGTTTATATTGCTTTCATGCTGCAATCTTGTTATATGCTTTAGCTTTAATGATTTGATAGCTCCCACCCTCATTCCAGTTGAAGCCATCAATAAAATAATACAGCGATCTCCTTGTTTTGTATATGCCCTCAAATTGTTGGTAACTGGTTCTGGACAATATTTGGCAATCCTTTTCCAGTTTAGCACTAAATCATTAAATTCAAAAAAAGATTGTATACCAGTCAAATATGGCTTAACAGAATTGACAGATAACTCCCCTGTTCTAGCTTTCCCAGAGCTTTGCTTGGCTAATCTTTTTAGATGTATGACATAGTTAATAACCATGGTCTTTATTTGTTCTATCTTTAGCTGAACTAGAGAATCAGGGTCAATATTATGATATTTACAGAATAATGAAAGGTGAACCTTGTAAGCCTTTTTCGTAGATGATGAATTATGCCCTTCTAGCCAAATTTGACAAGACTTGTAGTTTTCTATATTCAGTCTACTTGTAACATCATTAGTTTGGATATCCAAGAGGGCCAACTTTAATCAATTTTATTTATCTATACCCAACTATTAAGTATACTAAAAAGTATGGTTATTGGTCCAAAACCAGCCTAATGGTTATTAGCTGATGCTATCACAAGGTTAATGCCCTTCTTCCTATCTCCTCTTCCTTCTACTACTTCTTCCTTGATGGGTTAATTTTGGGTAATTTAGCTGTAAATCGGAAACTCGCTGGAGTTTTTTTAAACCAATTTTTAACTGTGAAAGATTGGGACTTTTATAAAAAGAGGAATCAATTTCTACGTAATCGAAAACTGAAGCATAATAGCTTAGCCAATCGGAAGATTTATCAATATTTGCAGGATAGATTTGACCTTGCCAAGCAGAAGAACTCCACCCAGAGCAGCCAATATAGTATTGCAAATATGTAATATATTTGATAATATACTATTATAATTTCTGCTGAAGGCCTCGATCATTTTCTTCGCCTTTACCTTCCTTACGTCTACTATCAATTCATTATTACTACGTACTTCTAATGTGGTGGATTTGATATGGAGTACGTTAATCAAGAACTTCCAATATTTGAAAGAGAAACTGGTTACATACGGCTCTTTGATGACGGACATATTAGTCTCACATTACAAGGAAGAGAACACTGTAATAACCCTGATGAAGCTTTTTAGTTAATGTATTTTGTAGCTACCTAAAAGATAATTAATGAATGTATTCACTTTGCTAACTTTCCAGATGGAATAGTCGATTTCCAGGTATATGGAATTACTGTTACTATGATGAAATCAGCAGTGGAAGCGGTAGGCCACCACTTTTGTCCTGTATACCAAGACATTATTAACGAATAGGTGCTATCTAATAAACAATATTCTTAGTAGTTGGTGTATGTCTATTTTTGTTTCTAAAAACGTCATTCGTTTTGTTCCTATATGATGTCGGTTTGGTTTTATATGAAATTTATACAAGACTTAATATGAAACATGGTTTGTAATATCTGTGAAATGACAACCAGAACTAAATTATTAGTTGTACTTACAATAGTTATAGCGTCATTGATATTTACTATTACACCTGCCTTCTCTATGATAGCAAAGACCGTTCCAACTCAGCCAGCATATGCTCAAAGCGTACAAACAACGCCACCAAGCACATCTTCACCCACTTTTACTCCTCCAGGCGCATCTACCCCTACTCATACTTTTCCAACTGACAATACTACAACAAATTCAACTTCAGGTAATGCAACAAAATAGTAAAGCCATACAGGAGAATTGCTATAGACTTTTTCATATTGCGTTCGGAAAAACCCCTCTCTTTCATATATCTGAAAATCTCAATATGGATATCTCTAGACATGTCTGATACTCTCCATCCGTGATCAATTGTCTTCAGAAGACTTGATTTGCAGTTGCTGTTTTTCCTATTTGCTCTTCACCTTCATCATAATCAGGCTCGCTCGGTTCTTCTTTGTCACTCTCATTGCTACCAATGTGAGTGATTTTTGCTTCTCTTTGGATTTGGAATACGAACCTGATAGCATCATCAACTACAGTAGTGTTTGTAAGCAGCTGAATAGCACTCTTTAGCTAACGACAAGGCCTGTACCTTCTCGCGTCTATCTCCTGTCTGCTGGGAAGTATTTGTCCATGCTTCTCTTAGGTTAACTAACCTCTAGACAGATCTCTGTTAATTGTACTATTTGATACATGTAGTATTTGTGCTATCTCTTTTTGACTATGACCTTGACTGCTTAACTTGGACTTTCTCTACGCCATCAATCCTATCTATCTTTTCCCTTATCGCTATAATTATGATCAACTTCTGTGCTCAGATATGCAATTCACCCTGCTTGTTTTAGAGTAGCCTTCAACTTTTACGCTTGAAAGAGAATGAAAATGTTGTTATACAATCTACAGAAACGATACCATCATCATTACCTATCTTGCCATTGAAGCATGATAAGAAACAGCACGACCAACAAAATGACATTTTTGCAACAGAATGAGAAAAGGCTCCCATAGACGAGTGATGATGTCTTAGATAACTCGATGTACATCATCCCATCGTACTCAGGATCAAATGTATAATATCTATACAGAATTATATTTCACTTTGCTTAAAGATTCCGGAGGAGCCTTTCAGAGTAAAAAAGGTATAGCATAAATGATTATGGAGGAAATATCCTTCCTTAATGAGTCTGACTCTTACTGTGTATGCTTTATTGATATGATAGGATCTACAAAAGTCATTAGTCAGCTTTCCACTTTCCCTGATAAAATCAGAAAATATTATTCCGTATTTTTGAATTCAATGTCTGACATTATTAAAAAGCATGAGGGTATAATAATAACAAATATCGGAGATAGTTTAATATTTTACTTTCCAAAAACATCTGATTGTACCAATAGGTCTACCTTTTGGAATGTTATTGAGTGTTGCGTAACTATGATGGCGGCGTATAAATTTGTTAATTCAGAAATGTCTAAGATGAAATTACCGCCTGTTAATTATAGAATTAGCGCTGACTACGGTAAAGCCATTATTGCTAAATCGGCCAGCTCTCAGACACATGACCTTTTTGGCCCTGTACTTGATTTGTGTACTAAAATAAACTCAAAAGCTTCACCCAATGGTATGGTTATAGGAAATGACTCATATCAAATCTTGAAGTCTTCTTTAAATTCTTCATCACTATCGACTCTGTCAGTTGCTGACGATTATAATTTTGAAATAATAGGCGGATATTCTATCGTTAGGTCAAAGCAGTCTTATCCACTCTATTCAAAGCTCCTTTGCTCTTTGAGGCATTAATTAGATAATTTAAAACTCCTAGTCTGTTTGCTCTCATTATGGCTTTACTGTTGGCAAAAAGTAATAGAGCCTCTTTCTCTACTGACCTTACAAGATCAATATAAATATCAATTGCTTTTTTGTGGTCTGAAACAACTTCAAGATATTCGGACTTTAAGCCTTCTTCTATCTCTTTTATCTTATTTTCGGCTGGAATTGCTTTATCCCAGAAAGTCTCAAATACAGACTGTTGTTGTTCTACTACTTCTCTAATATTACTGTAAGTAGCTTGTAGTGATTCTTCCTGCATGGTTATAAAACCCCAAACATTCATTTTCATTTGTTATAAAGTTTGATTCATTTTCATCTAGATGGCGAAGCTCAGTTACCCTTGTGAGGCTTTTGCAATAACTGATATTGTCTTTTGTGATTTCGAAAATATATCTTTGTCTTAAGTATTTTCTTTTACAAGCATCAAGCCTTACTTTGTCTACTACAGAATATGAAAATATTTTTGTTAGAAATTTAGAATTGCCACATATGTCTACTCTATATTGTGCGTTAGAGAAAATCTGCAGTAGCACATTTATTACTACAGCACCATGCAACACTCTAGTCTTTTGATTTTTCGTAAATGTCTAAAGATAACAAGTTATGCATAATAAGTATTGTGTTTTAGAAAATAATAATAATAATTATTATTTATGATGAAAATTGTTTAGTTTTTGCCATTCTTGAATGCTAAATATAGCGTTTTTTGTTGCATATGTGACACGTAAAAGAGTAGTATTGCTGACTACTTAGCCTTATCCATATATTATGTACTTGTAATTAATTTCCAAGTTAATCCGAAGGATAAAGAGGACACTGCAGTCGCAGCAGTAGCCAAAACAAAAAGACTGGTCAATAGCAAAGCAAAAGGAAACTAGTGGATTCTATAAATAATTTGAATTATAAATTATGCATGAAATTTGGACATTTATTCATCTATTTGGAACGTCATGCAGAATTAACTGGATATTCTGTAAAATAATCCCTTCGAGAATGAAGACAATTCAATTAACAGCATCAATTTTATAAGATATTTCTTAAATGATAGGTCCGATACTAGTATAATATTAATATATTCATAAGTATAGTTAGATTACGCCAGTGCGATACACATATGCCATTTTCTTCTTCAAATCAATACAACGACAATAACACTCATGTCAATGCTACAAACTCACAGTACATATTGATAGTTGATGATGAGCCTGACACACTCTCCATTGTCAGACGAGTTCT
>JBKPMB010000290.1:0-6159 GCA_046731995.1 Thermoproteota archaeon
TGCATATGTATTTTTTAACGTTGCACAGCCAAAGGATATGACTAGTATTTATTGCTCTTTAGGTGTCAATGCTCTACTACATCGATTATAAAATTAAAACCAGAAGAGTTATGTTATCTTTTAATGGGTGAAAGTATCATATCCAGTAAGGGTATTTACTGGTGTTCAATATTTAATGAGTAGGAATTGCTAAAAATTTCCGGCCGTAGTTTACTATCAGCGTTTCTATAAGTTACTGAGATTTTTTCACTGCTTGGGTCGACAACAATTTTGAGTCTGCATATACCTTCTGTGTGAGGCATCTGATGTTCAAAGCTAACAGGGAAAGAGGTAGCCCTCAAGGATTCAGGAATATGGGGTTCAAACTGGATCCTATTTTCGATCATATTCATCTTCATCCCAAGCATCATTTCATGTATTACATGCACATACATAGCAACAGACCATGCTTGAAGTATACATGAGTTAAATGGCTCAGGTCGATCTCCTCTATATGTTTCAGCAAACATTCCATTCTCAAACAGAATTCGCTCTGCCATTGATCCGATGTAATAAAGTGCTTGTTCTTTTCTATCGTATTTAATTTCGCTTGCAGCACACCAGCCAGTAACAAGAGGCCATACAGCACCATCATGATAAAGCGTTGGATGATATTTGGGATCCGTGTTGCTTAATGTTCTGACCCCCCATGGTGTGGTAATATCTTCTTTCTCTATTCTTGCTAGAACAGATTCAGCTTTACTTTTATCTGTTACAGCATCAGTAAGCAAAAGAACAAGTGCGTTTGGTCTCACACTAGAGTCTTTAGAACCATCTTTGCGAATCGTATCATAATAGAACTTGTTGTGTTCATCCCAGTATTGCAAGTCAATTCTATTTTGTAGTTGTCTAGCATAGGTCAGCCATCTCTTTTCGCTACCAGTGTCGTTAACAATTCTTGCTAGCTCGCCCCCAATTTTCAAACTCTCATAAAACAATGCCTGAATATCATTAGCGCTTTTCCTCCTATCGATATGATCCATCCATGTAGAATCCTTAATAGGCAGCTTTTCTGCGGTACCTGTAAAGCCATGCTCAATTAGACCATCACCATCTATGTCCTTCAAAAATCCAAAATTAATAAGATCACTTATTGACTTCCATCTTTCACGTAGATAATTTATATTTCCTGTAGAAATCGAATATTCACGTATAGCCCAAGGGAAAAGGAAAGTGGAGTCGGCTGATCCAAAGGTACTATTGTGAAGAAAAAACTTGCCACTGATGATCATCGGAAGCTCCCCTTTTGTTGCAATTGTAGATGTTCTTTTTGCTTGATGACGGAAAAAATTTTCAAGTACTGCAAAGACAAAATGATAGTCATGCATAGATAAGTATCCTCTTAGAGACCAACCTGTATCTCTGGCCCAATAGTTGGGAAACCTTGGAAGTCCCGCGCAGATACCAGCACCAAGTTCGTCATATTCCGCTTTTAGATATTCCATACTTGTCTTTGCCTTTTCAAAAGCCTTAATCAGTTTTGCTATAGTCGGTTCTTGCTTTGCACCTGGAGCTATCTGAAGGGTAGAAGTAGAAGCAGTCTTAAAATGACTTTTGGTATCCTCGAAAAGATTCCTGTAATTATCCCTTATAAACCGATATTCGGCTAGGCATTCTTCAGAGCTATTAAAGCTACCTGCAGCCACAAGAGCAATTTCTCTAGTCTTACCTGATTCGATTTCAAGATCATATGACAACTCTAAATCGTTATCAAAAGAACCTGTTAATACTTTAGAAGGTCTTAGGTTTCTGGGTGCGACACCAATAGTTCCAAAATAGCGTGCAATGCCCTTTCTGGAAGATGTCTCAATTTGCAAACAATTGTCAGTTTTAAGCAATTTGGAAAAGTTGCTCTGAGAAATTGCGGCTAAGCTGTAGCTTGTAATGTTACCATCTATAATGAAATGTACTCTGATTTTTCTTTTTTTGGGTTTATTTCTTACACTTAATTCCCTAAGATTTACATTATATCGGTCCAATAAATTAAATTCTAACATCATAGCAAATCCCTTATTGTCAAGTGGGACAAATATCGTCCTTTTTACTTGCAACCCCGCCATCTCGTGTCTAGTATCAAGAATTCCGTTTTCATGTCTAGATGATATGACAAAATTGGGAAGTCGCTTACGTACTCCATCATCTATAGAGATTTCCACAATAATTCTGCCAAATGCCCTTGCTGGTGGGACATATAGTCCCCCATTATCATACCTTGCACCCATCCAAGTCCAATTAGCGGAAAGTGCACCATTTGATGAACATACTATATAAGCCTTTTTACCAGACAATATGAGTGGAACTGCAAAATTTTTGAAAATTGTATCCTCGAGAGTAGCGTTAGATTGATGGTCATCAATAAAATTCGATGGAATAAATATCCTTTCTTTCTGATTGTCTACATAGTCAGTAAATGCAAACGGGATGATTATCTGCTCAAAGCCCTCAAGTTTACTCAAGATGACAATCTTATGCTTACTTTCTTCTTTTAGCGCTGCTTCATTTACTACTAAAAACCTTGCACTTTGAAATGGCTTAAATGAAATAGGTCTGTCTTCTGACAATATCGAGGCATTGACAACATCCTCTGATGTCGCAATATAAATAGACTTTTTTGAAACTGGAATTTCATCTATGTAAATGTCAAGAGATACAATATTTCCGCCTAATGGAACAGGAGGATTTAGTAACGAGAAAATAAATCCATGGTGCGTACTCTCACCATTAACAATTGTTACATTTTTTAAACTTCCTTGGATATATGAAAGTATAGTATGTGTTTTGTCGATTGTTCTTACCATCTAAATCCCCTCTTTACAGCTACTCTTTGATGAGTGATGCACCTTAATTTTTCACTGTAAAAATAGTTATTAATACCATGGCTTCTAATTGATGTAACCTGTGTCAAAAAAAGTTAACCGAGGTATGATATATTGACACACACAAAAGCTAATAATAGCATATCAATATGTGCTATAGACTAAAAAGAATGGGATTACTGGAAATTCAGTAAGTAGAGAGAAATGTTTACATTGTCATACGCGCATCGATACGTGGCTGAATACGAAGTGTCAATTAATAAAAATAAGTCAGCAACAACATACTGGACAAATAGTTAAACAGGGTACTATAATTAAAAATGTCATTTGACATCAATTGGCAAAGTGTCTATCGGATGTACAATGCCAGTCAGAATAATGGGAATAATAAATGTAAGTTCAGAATCATTTTACAAAAATTCTATCAAAACTAGCATTGAAGAAATCTCCAAAACAGCCATCCAGATGCAGGAGAATGGAGCCGATATAATTGATATTGGTGCTATGTCTACTGCACCATATCTTGGGACACTCATACCTCTTGAAGAGGAGATAAAAAGACTGAAACCTGCAATAGAAGCAGTAAAAAGCAGTTGCAACCTACCCATTTCTATTGATACGACAAGATCCGCAGTAGCTCAAGCAGCCATTGAATACGGTATTGATGCCATTAATGACATTACAGGATTAAAACATGACAGGAATATGGGGAGTCTCTTATCGAAATCCCAGTTATCCGTAATCATTGGCGCATTTGGTGGCAATCAATCATTTACCTTAGGCAAGATACCAGGTACAATAGAAGCTCTTAAAGAAAGTCTAGCAATTGCAAATAAATTAAAAATTAACGAAAATAATATAATCATTGATCCATCAATTGGCTTTTTCAGACACGAAGGAAAAAATCCATTCTATACAAAGATCAGAGACATACCATGGTACATACGTGATATAGAAATTATCTCAAAGCTAAAGAGACTCAAGACCTTTTCAAAACCAATCTGTATTTCTGTTTCCAGAAAATCATTTATAGGGAATTTACTTAATCTAAAAGTCGAGGATCGTCTGATTCCATCAGTAGTGTCGGAATTGGTAGCTGTATTAAATGGTGCAAACGTGATTAGAACACACAACGTCAGAGAGACAGCACAGGCCCTTATAATGCTTGAACTACTACACTGACACATAATATTTTAACCAAAATTGTCAAATCTTGCCTGACTAGCGATTATTAATCTATTTTTACTTAATGTAAAAACTACAAGATTATTTAACATCAACCTTCTACGTAAACCCCTGTCTATAGTCGCTACTGCGCATTTGTGATTTACAGCATAGTCTATTATGGCTTCATCAACATGACGTGACTTTGCGACATTTATAACCCTAAATTTAGAAAATGACATTTCAATTGCAGTTTTTGCCATTCTTGATCGTTTTGGTCCCGTTTTGTGTTCCAAATCCTTTAGCTCAGAGACAACGACATCAGGAATTAAAAAATTTAATTTGCCAAAGTGGGCTTCGATTTTATCAATTTGACCTATGGGCGTAGTAGCAAAAACCATCAAAAAGCTGGTATCACAGATAACATCCATTTTATATCGTCTACACAGCAACAAAGCAACTTTTTGGCTATTTGTCTATCGGTCCATAGTCATGATAACAATGACAACAAATAATGATGATGGTATCAACCATGTATTGGCATTCAAACAGATCCTATTCCTCAACTTTGCCTCTTAAAACGATACTACTCCTTTAGATACGTATACTTAAACACGCATTTGATATATTTGAGACATCAGATGATAACATAGAAAAGCTGCAGGCAATAGAACTATTCAAGGATACTCATTTAGTGAAGCTGAAATTGTTGTCTAATGCTACAACCATAGACAGTGCTTTGAGCTATATAAGAAATAACAGCAACAAGAGCAGCATAAGATAGTAGGTTTGGATTCAACTAGTGGCGACAACGAAGATAACGATAGCCAACTAACTACAACAGGTAGACAAACAATTTTCTAGACTTTGTAATGATAGTAGCATGGCAATAGATGACAAAAAGCAGTATCGTACTGAAGCACAAGAATGGTACTTCCGCTTAATAAACAACCCATATGAATTTGAAAAATGAGGTACATAGACAGCATAAACGTCTACAATAGCGTAATTGAGGAGTGTCAGAAATTGTATGACAAGACACCTTCATCAGATCGCTTTACCCGTGCTAGGAGCCTCAATGGAATAAAACGCGCACAAAGAGAATTGGCAATAACTCAGGCTGAATATGAGATGTTCAGGAAATACAAAACAAGAACTGCAATAAGCAAATAACTATTGCAGCACAAAGTAATCATATTGCCTCACAATAGTGGTACATTGACAATAGATTAATAACAAGAGTTACAAAACCCCTTATGGCCCTCCAGCAAGTAGCCATAAGGGTAAGTCATGCCTCACAGATTTTTGTCCTTGTGCGTGGTAGAAAGACATGGTATCTTTATTTTTTGCACAAGGACAAAGAGGCATGCATAACTGTTCTAATATGACTTTTGATCTATTATAACTGCCTTTAGAGTTGCTAGTGATAATTCAGATCTTTGTTGATGTCGAGATTGTGAGTAAGTAGATTGACTTTGAACCTAATAACAAAAATATAAAGCTGACTGTAAGCTAATTACATTGATCCATTCGAAGTTACAATAGTATTCAAAGACTTACAAAAACTAGCTTCACACTCGCAGCAAGAAAACACACGTAAAGAGCTATTTGAAAGGCTGCAAGGCAAACCATTTTGGATATGGGATAAACAGCAGCACAATGTAGAAGAAAAAACAGGTCGGATGACAGTTTGTTGCCAATATCACTACAGTAATAATGATGTAGCAAGACCACAAACTTAAATTGCCTTTTGACTCAAATTATCATATAATGGTAGTTTCATGAAAAATCCTTTCGATGGGACTCCTGATTCAAATCCATATGGATACAGAGGAACACAAGGTCCATCAAGGTCTATTCTTGGAGCTAATAAGCTAAAAATACTAGTAGGAATAGTGACATTTATTATAATAATTGTAATATTGTCTGAATCCGTAGTTATTGTACAAGCAGGACATAGAGGAGTTGTTCTGTATGTTGGTGCTGTTGAAAATAGAGTATTAGGAGAAGGATTGCATTTCATTATACCCTTTGCTGAACAAGTAATACAGCTAGAAGTACGTACGCTTAAATTCCAAGCTGATGCATCAGCTGCTTCAAATGATTTGCAAGAAGTAGCTACTGTGATAGCTCTGAATTA
>JBKPMB010000291.1:0-7640 GCA_046731995.1 Thermoproteota archaeon
GTTGAGAAGAATCAGTTATCTAACTCTACAGTCAAAGGCCAAGCTGTTAGTGACATTATAGATGAAGCCCTTGAGCGATATAGGGAAGCTTATGGAATCGAAGAAGGGAAAAGTACAGCCGGACATACTACGATAGTAAGCATGGCTGCCTATCAGAGCGCTCAAGCAATTGCTGCCAAAGCTCAAGAAATGTTCAATGAAGCAAAACAACTTACGTCAACGTCAGCTGCAATTACTAAAGTAGGTAATGATTTGGCACAATTTGAAAATGAGATAGATACAAAGGCTACATACGACAAAGTTAATGCCTACGTAGAAAATGCTCTAGACCCAGATATCAAAGCAGCCTTTAAATTGTAACTGGCTGCTTACTACAAGGGGGCTTCTTTTCTTTTTATCTCTTGCCAATACGTCGTTCTTTTTATCATAAGCAACAGCCGGTAAAAGGCTAACGTTGAGTTTACGAATATGGGATTTACATACTAAACTCAAAGCACTAATAAATTAAGAGAGGGACTTACGGAAACCTATTTCAATTACGAATAAATTACAACTTAACATCCGATATAAAGGTAATATTTCTCTTACTGCAGAGTTTATAGCGATTCTATAACGTGTGTGTAGTTATCTAGTATCTTGTCTACTATTCTGTCTTTGTATTTATATACCTCTCAGCAACTACTTCACAATTTGTTAATTCATAAAGTTGATGACGCTTGTAGTAGCGAAGTGAACCTATTCCTGCATCTTTGAGTCTTTTAAGATGCCATGATATAGTAGAGGGAGCTTTGTCAGTATATTCTACAATTTCGTTAAAAGTACAACTGCGATGCTCCAATAAATACGATATAATCTTATTTGATGGTTCATTTCTCATATATCCTATAATATCAAACTCTACTACATATGCCTATAGAATTATTCAGACAGGCAAGTAACAATAATACTAAAGGTGGCGCTAATACTGACACAATAGGCTGTATGTATGACCAATCCTCCTGTTGGTCCAATTTATATTTGTCAGTATTATACAAGTATTTAAATTTAGTAATTATAACCAGATAGATAGATATATATAGACATATAGAGGGGCAAATGACGAATAGATACAATAATTTCTATATGATCTTTACTTATCACAAGAGTGCTGCGATCCAGATGGGAACTTTTTGGAGGGTTAATAGTAGTACTCTTGTCTTGTTTGCAATCTACCAACAACTGCCGCCGCCAACGTGGGGGCCGCCGGCTGTGCCACCCACGCCTTGGCCTTAGTGAACACCGGAGACGTTTCCGCCAGCCTCACCGCTGCCGGTGCCTTGGCCGGCGCCTGCGCCGATGCCGCCGTTAAGGAGGCTGCTACCTTGTCGGTTCAGATGTCGTCACAGCCGCCTTTACCCCATCCGCTGCCTCCACCATGTTCTTAACCAAGTATTCCCATAAACTTGGTTTGTAGTCGTTATTACGATTAGATCTCATTATAATTATTTTCTATTTCTTATTTAATTTTTATTTTTTTCCACAATTTCTGTCTCTGCTGCACTTGTTTGTTATATCTTACGAATTATTCTAATTGCAATCTTTGTTCAGATGTGCTCTAGGTGTTTAGTTGAAAGTTTTAAGACAAGTTCTCTATTTTGTAAACATTAATAACTATGCACTCTATAATGTGGTTTAGAAAATAATAATGATACAATTACCTAGAGTATCACGAACATTTTTGATGACACTGACTCCTAATAGAAACAATACTCCATTAGTATCTTAAGTAGTTAAGAGAGCGTATTTATTTTCATACATTTTAAAAAGATAGTATTATCATTGATGGTAATATGTTAAGAAACGGGATAATGGTAACGTCACTCATTAGCATTGTCATAGCATCATCTTTTGTTGTAAGCAGTTTTGTAGGTTCTGCTCTTGCCGTAGGGAAGATAAACTACAACACACTAACAAATATAATTGCACAAACAGATACTACAAAGAAGCCCGATTCTCTGAAATCTAGAGCTATAGGTGATAGTTCTAATGTAGGCCTAGGAAACGCTACCGGTATTCCCCTAGAGGCGTTAAAGCATTTATCAAAGTGTGAATCACATGCTGCAGGGGATGGAGATCTTAAGCGAGGAGAAGTAAAGCAATGTTACCTTGAAGCATTTACTCTGTACTAAAAAAGTTTGTTCACCAAGATCTCTTTAGAAGAGTTCTACGCATGGAACTAATTAATGTATGTCTAGACTTAATTGTTGAACCTATAAAGCCCTAATAGATTGGATTTATATTTCATACTCAGACAATCTTCTATATTGGAATCCTGAAAGCTTCATCGATTATTGTCTGTATCCCTAACCACTGCAATTCCTTTACTTGTTGCTTATTTCCCGAGCATACAGCAATAATATAATATTACTAACGTAACATTAGTGGATCTGTTAGCTTGTACTCTACACAAGATCTCAAATATGATCATATTACCTTGAGAAGGTTAAAGAATATCATTGAAAGATGCTCAGATAAGCTTTATGCTAACGAGAATGTTCCAATAGAAGACATAGAAATCATTTCTGTAGTCATAGAGGAATTCGTTGATACGTTTCATCATGGCAAAGAAGAACAGGCTTATTTTCCGGAGGCCAATGACAAGAAGGATGAATTTGCAGAGGATATTCGCAAATTTTTGATTGAACATGAACTTGGGAGGAGAATTGCCATCATGCTTAGAAGAGAATTGAATATCTGGAAAGAGCATAAGGGCAAAAAGAAGCGAACAACGGTGGAAGGACAAGAAGAAGGAATAGAAGCAACAAAACGAGATAGAAAATCAGCTGTTGACAATGTGGATGCAAAAATAAAAGAACCGACAGCAAGGTTCCTCAAATCATATGCCGTCTTTATAGCTGATCATACACAAAAAGAGGACAAATTTTTCGATTTGGTACAACAAACAAACATCATATCTGAAAAAGAAGACCAAAAGCTGTTGCAACATTATGAGGTATGTAAAAACGAAATAGGTGGTAGGGCTAGAATTGAACAAATACTAAGACTAATAGAATATTTAGAGTCCAGTCAGTGGATGATAGACAAATAATAGGAAGGATATTACTGAGGCTGAGAAGTGATTTAGTCTCCCAATCATCTCAAGTATACAATGTACAATAGTCGTTTGTTGTAAGTGCAGTTGCTAATATGATGTAGAACAATTTATAAATCAATTATCAACATCAAACCTAAAATATTATATAATATCACATTGTGCTAAGTGATATATCAGTTGTTTAGATCGTTATATTCGCTGTCAATTTTCTCGGTATTGCTATTGATATCGATTATATCTTTGGGTCTTATTTTTAATTCTATTATTATCAGTAGTAATAATCTGCTAGCTTTAAAGCCAAAGATAGCCACCGCATACGCACTAAGTTCTCATAACAATATTGATAAAGATTATGTGACCTTCGGCGATCCTATTAATATTAGCAACAATGCCAGAGATTCTGTATATTCACAAATAACCACGTATAAAAATAATGTGTATGTGGTGTGGGAAGAAGATACTGTGGCTGATTCTACAATTAATAAACCAGTACTTCCTACGGGCGACTCTGCAAACTATGACATATATTTTAAGAAAAGTACTGATCGAGGAGTAACTTTTAGTAAAGCTATTAATGTTAGCACCAATCCTGGCTTTTCACAACATCCACAAATCTCAGTATCCGGTAGTAATGTGTATTTAGCTTGGACTGATGATACATCGTATAACAAAGAAATACTATTTAGAATGAGTAGCGACGAAGGAAATAGCTTTGGGAGAACTATTAGACTTAGCGACGGCATCGGTGAATCATATAACCAGGAAATATCTTCGTACGGAAATAATGTGTATGTAGTTTGGGAAAATAACCACGACAATCCCAATCGTATTAAGCTTACTGGTAGTACTAATACAATTGACATTGGTAATGATGATATAAATAATGTGTCGGATGAAAAAGATGTTTATGGAGTTAACAACAAGAGAATATTGTTTAAGGCGAGTACTGATGGAGGAAATAGTTTCAAAAATGTAGAAACTATAACCACTAATTTGGGGGAGATCGCAGATTTGTATCCGAAAATAGCTGCCTCTCAAAATTATGTCTATTTGACATGGAGTGTTGGGATGTCTACTTCTAAAGTTGAAGACAGAGTTAGTGTTTATGGTAACAATAACAATAACAATAACATAGAACAGAGGCAGGGAATTTACTTTACAAGAAGCTATGATAATGGAGGGAATTTTAGCAATGCTGTTAAACTAAACAGCGAGGCAAGTCGTGCCGGAGAATCACAAATAGCTGCCTCTGGAAATCAAGTGTATGTTGTCTGGAGTGGAAACTCCGATAATCTTATTCCCAATGATCTATATTTTATAAAAAGCACAGATAACGGAACAAGTTTTACAGCAGAGAGCTCGCTTAGCAAAAAAAGCTCGTTAAACGCTGAGTTGGCTATAGATGGAAATAATGTGTATATAATATGGCAAGATTTTCTAAGACCAAATAATCAGGAAATCTTAATTAAAAAGAGTACTGATAGTGGAAACACATTTACAGACACATCGACAAACATAAGTAATAATAAAGGGACATCAGAATGTCCGTCAATATCTATCTCTAAAAATATTATATATACTATGTGGGAAGATGATACGCCAGGAAATCACGAAATATATTTCTCACGAGGTTCTAATTCTTCGGTACTTTAGCCAAGGTGTAATGGTAAATGCTCAATCGATTTTTGAGAATGAATTGCCATGAATTTTGATTATGCTATGTAAGGGATGAGACCAGATGAAAAATGATACCCGCTATGTATATTTCTTTAAGAAAGCCAGAGTCTTTTGCCATGCATCTACAGTTTCATTTGGAGCATAGTTAGCTCCAGAAGGATTTGCAAATGCATGTCCTAATCCTTTGTATATGTGAATTTCATTTTGTGTGCCAATACTATCTAACGCTGCTTTGAATTGCTGTATGTTAGACAATGGAATTGCTTGGTCTTTGTCTCCAAATATTCCAAGTACAGGCCATTTTATCTTTGAGAGTTGTTGTTTATCTGTTACTAGTGGAGTTCCATAATATAATATAGTTGCAGCTAGTGGATGCTGTTCATTATGCAATGCTAATTGTAATGATTGTCCCCCACCAAAACACCAACCAACAGAAGCTATTTTAGAACTATCAACAAAAGGAAGTGAACTTACATAATTTACTGCTGCTTGTAGATTGGAAATAGTTGTCGCAGAGTTACTTCTAGCAGAACTTGCTAACTGACTAGCCTGTTCACTTGTTTGAGCTACCTGTCCCTTGAATAGATCAACTGCTAATACCACATATCCTTCTCTTGCCAGGGTATTTGCCATGCTCCTGATATTGTCATTTAATCCTCTGTTTTCATGAATCATTATTACACCTGGAAGTTTTTTATTATTAGTCATTGCATTACTATTGGCTGGATAGACTAAATAGCCAGATGCACTGTCGAAGTAATTGACACCTTTTTTAATTTGTAATCCTTCGGTAGTATTATTGCTACTGACGGTGGTGATGGCGGTGCTAGAATTATTGTTAGCGGCGGCACCAGATGTAGTAACACTAGAACCTAAGGCACTGCTGCTGTTATTATTGCTGGTATTTGCTAATGTGGCAAACATTACAGCATTTGTTTGAGCATATGCAGAATGCATTGCTCTAAAGTTGGTAAAGTTCATTGATAATACTAAATACGTAATACTTAATGATAACGAAAGAAGAACCAAGCTGGTTTTTTTCATTAATCATACTTATGATCATTATAGTTTTTTTGTGTTATTGTTTGTTGTACACGACTTTGTTTTTATAAATAGGCGTACCAGATTATAGCATGTTTGCTAGTTCTGAATCGTGCCACATCAAAAACGCTTAGCGTGCAAGTGATTTTAATATGATACTATTGTGTATATAAAATGGATCTATAGAAAGAATACATACTTCACCATACTACAAATGTTAATTTTACATTTGCCATAAGAGAAGCGAATATAATGTGTGAGGCTTGCAAAACAAAAAACAAGCTCTAATCACGCTTTTATTTTCTCTCTTTGTTTTTTCAATTTCTCTGTAATGTTTGCATGTCTTTCATTCCAGTGTGTCAGAAACTCTGTGATGATGGGCTCCAAATCGCTCAAGCGCAAATTTGTCGTGACCAGTTGTCTTCTAGCAATCTTGCCCATTTTGTTTCCATATTGTACGCAAGTCCAACATCCAATGAATGGGATTAAGGGCGCTAAATAGTATCCCGCATGTCTACCAGTAAAGCCCCATGCTTCACCTACCAAACAATACTTTGAATCGCGAGCCATTGTATCTTTCTCTTTTTTAGCAAGCCCAATTTCTAATCGCTTAAACCATATAGGACATACATCTTCGAGTGTAAGATATTGATCTTCTCTGCGCCTTTCTACTATTCGTTCTCTTTGCTTATAAGATTCCTTGAATCTCAGCATGATATTAATATAATATACAAACATTAATAATATATCTTTCATGCTGATCCATTCTGCTATATCTACAGTTAGTTAATGTCTTGGTGGGGAAGTCTGAATCATAGTTAAAAAAAGCTCTCGTTCTCATCCTTTCACTACGTTTCAATACTACCCGCATAATGGGTGGAGGCATATGATTCAACTAGGGATCGATAACGCTCAACTGATATGGTACTCTAATTGCAACCTATGACAACTGTATATAGAGCCTACCTACGTTTTGCTTGTTTGGATAGACATTTCAATGTCTGTGTACTTTATCATCGGATAGATCAATCAAACATGCTACTATAATCATTATAATCGATGTTGTAGTCAAACGTTGATGCTCTAAGTGACGGACGGCTAGATACAGACATAAACACTTCATAAAAAGAGACCAAGCAATCCTGTAGTACCTGCCGCAGGAGCTAAGAAATATGGTCTGCATATTGTCGCTATAGTGATAATAATGCTACCGTGATGTACCTGTCAAGTTGCCTTTCTCGATCGGAGGGATATTGGTAGTATTGTTCGGAGGTTTTACTTCTAGGCCGCTAATTGGAGCTTGAGTCAAAGGATTTGCATTCTCTTGAGGGCCGGGTATTCCCTGGCGTTCTCCTGATTGCGTTCCTTGGCCATTACTCTGAGCAGCAACATGTGAGTCTGTAGTTGAGAAACTCAATATGAAAATAGTTACGGCTATAGTGATTAGTATGCAAACATTTTTCCACATTATGAAAGTTGTTCATCAAATGATTTTTAACTGCTTGAGATTATTTCTACATTAAATTGTTCAAATAGTACAAACTATAGAATGTTGGCATTTACCACATCAAGCGGTTTTTTGGTAATCCCACTTATCTGTGATGATGTGAATATTTCTTGCATGATTTTGCTTCATTAAATCTGTAATAATCCTTCTAAACTAACCACAAAGGGCATATACCGAAATAGGAAGATTAAGAAGATGGAACTATTCTATATATTGAACCTGAATATGCTAGAACATATAGATAGCCATCTGGTCCAACTTGTAAATCTGTAATTCCTTCGTCAAATCCACTGGCAAATATTATTGGCTGGCTGTCCTGTG
>JBKPMB010000292.1:0-2749 GCA_046731995.1 Thermoproteota archaeon
GAACCAAACCCATATCCTACTGACGTGGGTACTCCGATCACGGGGACATTTACCATCGAAGTTACAACTGATGCCAAAGCACCCTCCATTCCAGCTACGACAACTATGGCACCTACATTCTGTGATATCATTTCTGTTAGGGCGGGAAAGAGCCTATGTATACCTGCTATTCCTACATCGTAACTCTCAAGTGTCGCGCAACCCATAGCCTTAGCCATAAGTCGCGCCTCTTCTGCTATGCCAACGTCAGAAGTACCGGCCGCAAGAATACCTATTTTTCCCCAGGATAGCTGGGTCGTACTAGTACTACTATTAATACTATGACGATAAGATGTATTTGACACCAGAATAGCAGTGCTTTTCTTGCCAATTTCGACTTCAAACCTAGCCTTCATTAGCGCCTTGTGAAGCCTAATAAGCAGCCCTTGAGGCTGAACTTTGCTCACTATTACCATGCCATTTTTGCGCGCAGCTGCTTGCGTTATCTTCAAAAGATCGGTGTATTCTTTTCCTTTGGCGAAAATTACCTCAGGTATCTCCTTGCGAATTTCTCTGTTTACATCGAGTTTGGCGACATTATTAGCAACCTTTTCGACTGAATGGAGAGAAATGCGTTGTTGAAGATCATCTATAGAAAGTTCACCTTTTGAGTATCGTTCTAAGAGAGTTCTTAGGTTCATCTCTAGTACAACGAAGATCCTGTCAGAGTATTTGTGTCTGATGAATTTTTGCTCGCAGTAGTATTGGTAATTTGTAAAAAAAAGGCTACTGTGATATTATTGCAAACAATGCGGAATACAAAAAATAAAATAATGCGGCCGGCAATCCTAAATTTGTAAGGCATTTACCGCTTCCTTAACACTGGCAACGCCCTTGTTGAAAATATCCTGTTCAAAGTCATCAAGCTTTACTTCAACAATTTTTTCCACTCCATTAGCACCTACAATAGCAGGAACTCCTATACAAATACCAGACGCACCGTACTCTCCCTCCAAAAGAGTTGATACTGGAATTACCAGCTTTTTATTCTTGACAATAGCCTCGACCATGGTTGTAATCGCATTTCCGGGAGCAAATATAGTTGCACCTTTTAGGGTTATAACTTCAATAGCCACTTTTCTTGTTTTTTCAAATATCTCTCCTGCATCTTGATCAGAAATGAATTGATTGAGTGGAATTCCTCCAACAGAAGAAAATCTAGTGAGTGGTAGCATATTTTCACCATGCTCACCTATCACCATGGCTTGAATAGAATCTCTTGATACCTTTGTAGTCTCCGCAATGAAGCTCTTGAACCTCGACAAATCAAGCATTCCACCCATGCCCATGACATTATTCTTCATAACACGGATTTTTTCCAAAACTAGGTATGTCATAGGGTCAAGGGGATTTGTTACTACAATCAGCTTTGAATCTTTTGCATAGTTTTCAATTTTGGAAGTTACATCTTTAACAATAGATGCATTAGTTTTCAGAAGATCCATTCTGGTCATTCCTGGTTTTCTTCCTACGCCTGCAACCAATACTACTATATCTGATCCTTTCATATCTTCATAGTTGTTTGAACCTGAAATTGTGCAATCTGATCCTCTCTCTGACAACTGGTGATTAATGTCCATAGCTTCGCCTTGAGGAAGTCCTTGTACTATATCTAACAAAAGTACGTTTCCCAATTCTCTAAGACCACAGCTTAAGGCTGCATAGGCACCAACTTTGCCGGAGCCTATTATAGTAATATTCATTTAGAAACCGTCAAACTATTTTGTTTGGCTACTTATAAATTTTCTAATATTATTAAATCTATAGAAAACAAAAACAGAGAAGAACCAAAGAAAGTGAAAGTAACGAATACTAAAGAGCCTAAAAATCTAAGCAAGTGTTATATTTACACTTCTAGAAGCATGTAGGTACAAGTAAAATCCCATGTCCACAAGAATCACAGCAGCAACAACAAAAATTGCAATCATTGATTCACAGGTTAGTGGCATTTCAGGTGATATGCTCCTCTCAAGCCTTGTACATGCGGGAGCAGATAAACAAAAGGTCCTAAATGCTATCCTTGCCTGCCAAAATTATCTTAAAGGAAGTAAAATCAAGCATGCCGATTTTATAAGGACAACACATAACGGATTTAGTGCTACGCAATTTCAATTCAAGTATAATGACTCTGTCTCCCAACGGCGCGGAATGGAAATGTACAGGTCGCTTGGTTTATGCTGTGATTCTTTGGAAATGCAGCAGCGAGCAAAGACATTTGTACTTGAATCATTTAAAACTATTCTCAAATCAGAATCCATAATCCATGGAGAACAGATCAATACAATTCATTTGCATGAAACTTCCAGCATAGACACATTTGCTGATTTAATAGGATCTGCTATTGCTTTAGAGGACTTGGGGCTTTTTGATAGTAGAATATATTCCACAGGAGTTGGTGTGGGCGGCGGCTACTTCAAGTTCTCACATGGTATAACTTCTAATCCAAGTAGTGCTGTGCTTGAAATTTTCAAAGAAAGGCCATTTACTCTGCTTGGCGGAACAGTTCAAGAAGAATTAACTACTCCAACCGGTGCTGCAATGCTCGTTAATTTGACATCCGAAACAATTAATTATTATCCTAGCTTTTCACCTGAAAAAATGGGATATGGTGCAGGACACAGAAAATTTAAAGATATTCCTAACATTCTTCGGCTGGTAATTGGCAGGTCCTCACTAATTAGCAAAGCTGGGACAGACATAGTACATTTAC
>JBKPMB010000293.1:0-9870 GCA_046731995.1 Thermoproteota archaeon
TTTCTTCATCTGACGGTTTAACATGTTTGAACCTAAAGTATAACGCTATGTCATATACAATTTTTAATACTCCTCCTAATACAAATGGAGCTGATAAAATAGATAGTGACTGCAGTATATAACCAGCTAATGATGGAGACACACTCTGTGCTATATTCCTTGAAATATTTGTTATTCCTGCAGCAGCTGTTCTTTCATCTTCCTTAACTACTGCTACTATATAGGATTGTCTTGTAGGTACATCCATTTGTGATAGAGCCATTCTAGCTAGGTATAATGCAATAGCCGGTGGAAGTGTTGGAGCAAATGCAACAAGTATTATCAAAATATTAGAAGGTATGTGTGTAAATACCATTGTATTTATCAAACCTATTTTATCTGCAAGTTTTGCAGCTAGTAGAAACGAGAAGGCAGTTAGAACACCTGCAATAGCGAAAATGTGCGATAGAGTTGTTAATTCTACTTCAAACTTCGTAAAAAACCAAAAAGAGACAATACTTTGAATAACAAACCCGCCGGCAAAAGAATCAATAACAAAAAGACCCGATAGTTTAGTAACAATTTCTTTTGACTTTGGTGATAGAGTTTGTTTGAACAGTCTAGGTGTGTTAATTGTAGAGGTATTCATATTCCTATTTACCTCTATTCTGCTTGAGATTACAAAGTAGATCTCTAATACTCCTAAACCAATTATGCTATAAAGCAAAAACAGAGGTTTGATAGATTCAATCTGATTCAAACCATACTGTTGTGCAAAGATCTGTGGCAAACCAGTAACCAAAATACCTGCAGACATTGCAAATGTTCCACTCATATTATAGAGAGCATAAACTGTGTTTCTTTTCTTAGGATCATTGATTGTTTGAGGTAACATTGCTTGTTCTATAGTTAGAAAAGCACCTATTTCAGTCCCAGTTACATTAATGGTTCCAATAAATGCAGATATAATCAATGCGATATAGTTATTTGTTAGAAAAAATACTAAGCCTGATATAGACATTAAAGCTGAATATGCAATTAGTACTTTTCTTCTACCAATCCTATCAGCATAAAAGCTAGCTATCAGAGTAAAGATTACACTATTTAACAGTGTGGCAGTTAGTATAAAACCAATGTAAAGATCATTGAATCCAATTAGCTTTAAATAAATAGCAAGAATTACGCTTAAAAAGCCATATGCAAATGTTCTCAGTGTCCTTGCCGCTAATAGTAACTTGCCATCTTTTGTGAGCCATTTAAATGGAATAATTATTCTGAAGTCCATTCTAGCTCCATATGAATTTCTAACTTTTGGTTTTCTTTAGCATAGAGAAACTTGAAAGCTATTGGATCGACAGGATTTATGGTAGTAGTTGTAGCAGATTTAGTGCCAGCAGTAGTGGTATTGGTAGTAGTAGCAGTCTTGACTTTGTCTTTTGGAGGTAAAATCTTTGTTATTTCAATAGAATTGTTATTTTTCAATGATTGTCCAATGTCGATCAAGATTTTTGATTGGATTGCATCATCACTCTTATATCTAAATAAGGCTTCATGTGTCTCACGATAGTGCTCAAGCATTTCCATCATCTTAGTCCAGTGCAGCACAGATTGTGAAAGTTTAGTCTGACCCTTTTTAGCAAGAGCATAGTGTTTTCTATCTGGGCCTTCTTCTCGGAATTCTCTTTGGCTTGTAACTAATTTCTCTTCAAATTTCTCTAATGCAGGGTATATAGTGCCCGTCTTTGGCTTCCAATATCTAGAGAATCTTTTTTCTAATTCTCTTATGATCTCATATCCATACATTGGTCTTTCTGAGAGAAGTATTAAAAGCCATAATGATACGGCACCTACATTCATGCCGCTTTGACGTTGATGTGGTTGCTTGTGCTGCTTCTGATTAGTTGGTTTAGAAGACATTGGGTGTTTACGTGTGTGTTATTTTCCTAATATCCTCAATTGTTCCTATTAGCTTCTGAAACAAATAAGTCGCATCTTTCTTCAATGGCAGCATCAGGGATCCCTATATAAATGAAAAAAGATTGCAGACGGCCATTGTATTTGCGCCTAGTTGCGAGTGATTTTACAGCGAATATGAATAAAGAGTAGGGATTAGATCTCGAATTTATTGAGTAATTGGGCTCGGATCTCTCAACCATTATCTTTGTTCACTCTTTTTTTGTTATCTGTATAGTTGAGCCCTATTTTAGTACTGATATCGTAGTGGACCGGGTGGGATTCGAACCCACGACCTCAGCAATGCCAATGCCGTATCCTACCGGACTAGACGACCGGCCCATGCAACAAATGAACAGTTTTATTTGGTTATTAATAGTTTTAATGAAGAAACAACATTATAACCATCCTGATTTCTTTGAAGTAGAGTGGCCCTGGAGCAGTCTATTGGAGCAGTAATAAAATATCAAATTTCACCTGAAAACACAGAATCATCCGAGTTTCTCTTACTCAGAAATAGGAGAGGTTTCTGGGGCTTTCCACAAGGACATAAGGAGAAGGGAGAAACAGAAATTCAGACACTGCTAAGGGAGGTCTTCGAAGAAACTGGTATAAGCTTGCTGGATGTTCAGTCATATGTCGGCAAGATTCGATATTCATACTTTAAAGCAGATGGGATGAAGTCTGAAAAGGAGGTTCGATTTTACTTTGCGACTACCTCTACGAAAGATATCAGGCTTTCGGCAGAGCATGATGGGTTTGTCTGGGCGACATTTTTGGATGCATTGTATACTCTTGACCATAGGCAACTAAAATCTATACTAGTCAAAGGTCATAGAAGAGGCCTGTACTGAGGTATTCACTATCATATTTCCATATAGGAAGCCGTTTATTATAGTAATAGATTTATAGTCTATGCTAGACGGAATAAGGGAGGACACGCAAAGAAATGACAGCAGGAAAACACATCGTCTTAACAGCAGATCGCAGTCTTATGACGAATTACAGAGGGAATTTTCTGTATGGTTTTATTGCTTGTGGGCCTTATGAACTCATTCCTGAATTTGTATTTGACAAATTATTTTGTCCTAGTGTCGAAACGGATCAAAACACAGGAGAAGTCAAAGTTGCCCAGTGCGGATTGAGAAGGATTGAATCTGCTCTGTTAAAGGAGTACAAGCGAGAGGAGGTTTTCCTTGCGCATCCAGGTATGCTGGATAAATGTGTAGGACCGCAGACGAAGGTCGTTGGCATTAACGTGATGGATCCGCTCGGCATGGCACCAGTTACAACTACAATGTCACCAGAAAAGCTGTCTTATGTGGCTATGAAATTTAAGAAAATGTGTGCTTCGATCATCCAACTAAAAAAGAAATATAATTTCAAGGTAGTGGTAGGGGGGAACGGTGCATGGGAGCTTGCCAAGCCAGATAGAATGAAAATCCACGGTATTGACACAGTGGTCATAGGTGAAGCTGATGAGCTTGCGCTTGACTTGTTCAGAGATTTGGAGGCAGGCGAGGCACCGGAGTTACTTCACACATTCGTTAGGAATATAGAGAATATCCCTCCTATTCGTGGTCCTACGATAAACTCATTAATCGAAGCAATGCGTGGCTGTGGAAGGGGATGTGATTTTTGTGATGTAAATAAACGTTCCAAAAAAGATATTCCATTAGATAGATTACAAGCAGAAGCTAGAATTAACTTGGAGTATGGTTTTGACTCGATTTGGCTTCAATCAGATGAGATGTTACTTTATGGATGTGAAAACAGGGATTTTGTTCCCAATGCTGACGCGATAGTAGGTTTATGGAAAGGACTAAAATCAGTAGGTGCCAACTTTATAGGCACAACGCATATGACACTATCCGCCGTAGCTTGCTCACCAAATCTTATCAAAGATCTCTCTGAAATAAACGATATGCACAGAAGCGGTAGATGGCTTGCAACTAATCTGGGCGTTGAGACTGTAGCTCCAAGAATGGTCAAGAAACACCTGGGTATAAAAACAAAACCATATCAGCCTGAAGAATGGGCCGCAGTTGTAAGACAGGGATGTAAAATCTTAAATGATAATCACTGGTTCCCCGCTTTGACGCTGATTATAGGATGGCCTGATGAAACTCCTGATGAGACCCAGTATACTATTGACCTGATTGATGATTTCAAGGATACAAACATGAGAGGATTGGTTGCGCCGCTGCTTTATCAAGATTTCTCGGAGAGGAACTCGATGCACTTCGGCAACTTAAACGAATCACAATTTACGCTTTTTTGGAAATGTTGGGAACACAATCTTAGGGTGATCAACGATATCATACCTATTATTGTTAGAAACAAGACTTATGGGCCCGCAATGAAAATATTTATGGCATGTTTGATAAAAGCAGGAACATGGGCTGTTATGAGATACCTGAAGGGCTTGTCAAAGGAGCTTTTCAACGGTCAGCTGCCAGAGGATATAGTGGAAAGATATTCAAGGAATAGATCTGTAACCAAATCTCCTCACGCGCGGCTCTAACAGCCTTTTAATTTAGGCTAGATTCTGTCATTAAATATTTTTATTTTGCAGAATTTAGGTATTCGATCGCATTGTCTGCTAAGCTGGCTTTAATCGGTGTTAACACAATAAAATAGTTTTTGTCTGCTCTTTCAACCGCACTTACGCTTTTATATTTTTTGGTCGAAATATCAAATTCTATCATTCCTGGATCAAGAGTGGATTTCGTATAGACCATCATTAAAACGTCTCCGGCAAGAGGTGTCAGGGGCACAACTGAGAACACGTATCCTTTGTATGAACTCACGGGTAGAACCTGTTTCATTGGCGGGGCAATTGAGACTAGGTATAGAAATACATCTTCTACAGTTGAGAATTCTTCGAATTCAAACTTCATACCTTGTTCTCCCATGTCGCAGTGTTATAAGCCTTTAAAATTCGAAACGGATGACTATCCATATGACTCAAATTTGACCTCATAACTGCCATCCTTTCTTTTATTGCGTTCGGTGACGAATCCTTTTGGAACAAGGTAATCAAGGGATCCATCGACAGTCCCCTGCCATCCACACACATAAAAAGAAGTATTTTCTGTAGTAACCTTTTCGCCTACTAGCTCTTCAAGTGGAGACCGATCACCTCCTGCTTTAGGCCTTAAAAATGTTTCAACTCTCCCCCTTTGTCCTCCCCATGATCTATTGAACCATTCTTGTGGTCTGCTTATGCTCGCTCTGTAATAGAAATCCCACTTATCCCGTCCCTTATCTACACTCTCCTCTTCGAGTTCAGTTAGTAATTCACGGTAACTTAGCTCGTCTACGTAGCTAGCACCATGTAGCACAACTATCTGACGCTTGGTTCCAATTGCTTTCATGTGGAGCGCATATGCTATAAATGGGGCCAAGCCTGTTCCGCCGCCTATCAGAACCATTCTTCTATTATCTGGCTCACCATTATGTAGTTTATCATTGATCGTAAAGATGCCAGTCGGCTTTACCCACATTATCTCGTCTTCCTCTCTTTTGTTGAACAGTTCAGTTGTCAACCTGCCCGGGACTGGTTTTCTAACCCATCTTATAATGAGCTCGAAGTACTTCTTTTGTTCAGGTGGAGAGGCAATTGAATAGGCTCTGCGGACAATTTTTCCCTCCGAGGGTATATGAAGGCCCAGCGTAACGAACTGTCCAGCTTTGAAGTCGGGTACAGGACCGTCAGACGGTTCTATACGAAGTATGGCTAGGTCCTCTTTAAGTACACGGATATATGAGATTCTGGCTTTATTATCAACTACCATTCAATTCTCAAAGGCAATTTATGCTAAATAAATATATTGTTGCCAAACAATAGCCAAAAAAAGTTATCTAGAATTTTAGACATCATATATAACGAAAGCATAAAAAAGACCAAATGAGCAGTAGTTTTATTATGGCTTTCGCTATCCAAATGACCACAACCTTTACTATTCCATAGGTGAGGTCTCCAGTATTAATTGACTGCTTTCTCATACTATCCTTACGAAGGTCAATGCTTTTGCTGCTTGTAATTCTTGTCTATTTATTACTGCTTCCTCTGAATGATATTTTTAAATTGTAATTATGATCTTTTGGTGTACTAGTAAGATTATTAATACTAACAGGATTAGGATGATGACCATGGAACAACGGTTTACCTGGAAAGCGGCAACCGCCGTCAATACAAATTTGTATCAGCCATCTAACATGTTAGCTAGACCATTAGTATCCTAGATCCAACAAGGCATCGATTTGATAAGCTGGATTTGATAAGCTGCCAAAATGTGTGATGTATTTTTAATAGTAAAAATAAAAACTATCGGAGATTATAATTGCGTGTGAATTGTATCGTATCGATACTAAATTTCAAGGTCAAGTATCTCATAGTACGATTTAAGTTTCACCCATATATGAGTGAAATACTCTGATAACAAAAGGCTTTTTATCTGGCTGACTTCAGTTATTGCCTATAATGGGTAAAACAAGGAGTGCGTCTAGCAAATCTTCTGGTGACGAGGCACTACCGGAGTGGGCAGAAGAGGAAATAAGATCAGTTCCCCTTCAAGAACAGGAGACAATAACGAGAACTGGCTATATTCTTGATATATACGAAAAGGACTTTAAGATAGACATCCAGCTATACGAATCTCTTCCTGATGGAAGAACCATTATTGAGAATCTGGATGTCCCTAAGTCAATTGATGTTAGCTCATTTATGAAGGGGTTTGTCTACGAGTTTAAGATAAGGGTATATACTGGACAACTAAGTCCAAAGGTTGTCGAGCTGCTAAAAGCAAAATATAGTCTTGATATGGACAGAATTCATAAATTTGAGCTCCAGCATCTACAGCTTATGGATGTTGAATCTGATCAGCCCTCTTCATCATCATCATCGCCTTCATCCGAGGGAGATGAAGAAGGAGAAGAATGATAATAGACAGCACCGGAGGCTTAATTTATCAGCAATATAGATGCTAAATAATCTTTGTACCGATTTCACCAGTATTAGTTGTACTTTCATGCTTGCAGGAGAGCTTATGTTCCTTACTGCTGACAAACCATGTTCAAGACATAGCTTAGGTTATACGCTGCCTTCATCTGCATCTTTATTTATATCGCCATCCGTAATATTGCCTGTCGTCTTATGATTGTTGTTTCTTCGACCAAATATAGATGACGATGACAAGAGCTTGTTATTTTTAGAAGGAAATTTGTACATCGTCATCTTCATCAACGCTATCCACATAATCAGAAGAGGCACATGATATGATGCAATTCTCCATGCAATGACGACATTCAACTCTGAGCTCATTGCTAAACTATTCAAGGATGGAATACCATTGAGCTTAGAAATGTAGGCCCATATACCAAGCTCAGCAAGACCGGAGCCGCCTATTGTAATCGGTATAGTTGAAATCACGGTTGATGCTGAGGTTGCTAATAACGACTCAAATAGACCAATATTAGATCCTACAGCGTTAGCCAAAACCAAAAAGGAAATTCCTTGGAGGACAAAAGCAACAAAAGTAATTCCAATCCCTATTATAAAAATTCTTACTACCGGACTAGAATTAAAATTCTCCCTGCTCATTTTACATAAATCAGCCAGTGCAGTATTGATCGAATTCGCAATTCGCTCTGCTTTTTCGTTAGATATGAATTTCTTTAGCAGTTTTATAGAAAATAGTGGAAGCTTGAGATTACGTTTAGCTGATAGTATTACTAAAGATAGCCAAAACAGTAATGTGGGAATGGCCACTAAAATAACTGTTACACCAATAAATCCACCTCCGTTGTAAATTGCAACGGCGCCTGCGACAAACGCAAGCATTGTTCCAACTAACACATCTGCAATAATTTCCATTGTAGTAACCCATGCTGCTCTCCCAACAGGAACCCCATTCTTTGTCAAGAACGCAACTCTTACTACCTCTCCTCCAATAAATGATGGTGTAGTCTGAGTTACAAATTCACCTGCAAGCCTGGCAGCTAAAATACTCCCTGTAGAGCTAACGTTTCCACCGATGAAGGCTCTTATAAAATATACAAATCTGAATGCTTGTAGCATAACCCTACCCATAATCGAACTCGTAGAAATGATAAATGGTACCAAGCCTACTGCAAAGATTTGCGATGGAGATACATGCATAAATAAGAACATAATGAGCAAAGGTATGATGCTTGCAGGTATCGCTAGAAGACGCCAGTTCAAAAGTAAATCATTGACTTATAATTATATGGCATATAATAATTAATACAATAACGTAGTAGTGATAAAATATAATGTTTCAAGTACATCGCTATGTTCTTGTTTTAGGATGTTTAGCCGGTTAAAGCATAGTTTCTGTTTAGCAATGCCTGAATCTACATTTGAAAGTGGTGATAAGATTTAATTGCAAGGTAAGATGCCTTTGCTTTATGTCTACAATGAAATACATTCAGCTTGAACCCCAGGGGGACGTAGCAATCATCAAAATTAATAGACCAGAGGCGCTTAATGCTCTAAACTTGGATGTGATAGCTGAGCTATCACGCACAATTGATATTGTAGGGGTCGACGAGAACATTAAGGTCGTCATCATAACCGGCGCTGGAGAGAGGTCGTTTTGCGCCGGGGCAGATATTGCTTATATGATCAATATTGAACCAATGAAAGCAGAAAAGTATGCAACATCCGCTCAATCTGTGCTAAATAAGATCGAGAGGCTAGAAAAACCTGTTATCGCGGCTATTAACGGTTTTGCGCTTGGCGGCGGCTGCGAACTTGCCTTGGTCTGTGACATACGCATAGCATCGAGCAATGCGAAAATTGGTCAACCTGAGGTCACGATAGGCATACCGCCCGGTTGGGGTGGTACTCAGCGCTTAACTAGAATTGTTGGTCCTGCAAAGGCAAAGGAACTTATCTTTACGGGGAAGATGGTAACTGCAGAAGAGGCAGCACAGATAGGCCTAGTTAACAAAGTAATTGATCTTACCTCCGAAGATCAGACGCAATCTGAAAGATCAGCAGAAGATTCAGCAGGCAAAAAAGACAAGTCAAATGACGCAAAGGTGCTAAATAAAAAACTAATGGATGAGTGCATAATTCTCAGTAGAGACATAACCAAAAACAGTTATACAGCAGTTAAAATTAGCAAAATGCTGATCAATAAAGCCCTAGATATCGATATCGAAACTGGCCTTAGGCTGGAAATATACGGCTGGGCCCTTTCCTTCTCACATGAAGATAGACATAAGATGATGTCCGCCTTTCTGAACAAGGGAAAAAAATAACTTATCTGTACGCCAATCAAGCCGCACAGTCGAGAAAGATAAGGCTGCTGCTATCCTATTCCATTGTGGATATGATCTTAGCACCACCACTCGGCTTGCACACATAGGTCCTGCTTTCAATTTTTGCCTCTCCGAAACCGGCAGCCATAGACTGGGCCACAGTAAGGGCATGTTTATCAGTGTTCAAAAATGAAATCATGGATGGACCTGCTCCACTTATGGTTACTGCTAGAGCACCAGATTGAAGAGCATTTCTTTTAACAGCATCATAACTAGGAATCATGAACATTCTCGCAGGCTCAACTATAACATCATCTATTCCCCTTGCGATCATTTCAATGTCCTTCAATGCAAATCCAGCAACAACAGTACTTGCGGCTGACACGTTGTGAACAACATTCCTTAATGGAACGTGCTCAGGCAATACGCTTCTTGCTACTTCAGTTTTTCTTGCCGACTGAGTCACCGCTGGAACTGCGACAACCAGGACAAGATCCTCGGGAGGCGCTATCCGAATGAACTCCAGATGAGGTCTTGTTCTAACGATGACGAATCCGCCCAGTATTGCACCTGATACATTGTCGTAGTGTTTTGTTCCAGCGCTAGCAATTTCTCCTTCTGCTGCATATTCAATCAATTTTTCTTTTT
>JBKPMB010000294.1:0-25709 GCA_046731995.1 Thermoproteota archaeon
GTTAGTCTGCTATGTTATTTAGTTAGTCTGCTATGTGGATTTCTCCTCTGCTGTGATTTGTTTTTTGTAAGATTTTCTAAGCCATATAGGACTTACAACTGTAGTCGCTGCTACCATTATAATGACAGCAGTATAGATGTCTGTTGATAGCACTCCTGATGTAACTCCTACTCCTGCTACAATTAAACCTACTTCTCCTCTCGAAATCATGCCTATTCCAACTCTCATCGATTTGGTTTTGTCTTTTAAAAATATCAATGAAGGAATACCGCATCCAACAAGTTTGGTTACTATGGCTACAGTCACAATTACAACAGAAAGAACTAGTACATTGATGTTAACTCCACGAAGGTCTACTTGTGCTCCTATTATAGCAAAAAACAAAGGTGCAAAGATTATTTCGAGTTTATCAACGTATTCTTCAACTCTTTTTATTATCTTTGTACTAGATACTGCCATTCCTACTGCAAAGGCTCCAACAATAGGAGACAAACCTACAAATGCTGAGATCGCTGCGGCTCCAAAGAACGACGCTGTTGTAATTCCCTCTATACTTCCTTTGGATTTCCATAATTTTTCTACATGGAGAATCCTTGGAACTACAAACACGGCCCCACCTAATAAGACCGCAAATAGGATCAGAATCTTTGATATTAAAAATATTATACTACCAATATCAGGAGCTGTATTTCCAGTTTGTACCATTGTAGTGACTACAGATAAAACTGCAATTGCAAGTATATCATCGACAATGGCTGCACCTAAAATTAATTTAGCTTCTCTTGATTGCATCTTACCTAGTTCTGTTAATACCTGAATTGATATTGCAATACTTGTAGCTGTTAGTGCTGTTGCAACTAGCATGGATTCTAAAGATTCCAAGCCAAATAGAACAAATACAAAATAACCAACGAAGAAAGGGACCACAACTCCAAGCCCACCTACGGTAAACGAAGCAGCTCCCCCTTTCACAAATTCTCTTGGTGTAATTTCTAATCCTGCTATAAACAAAATGACTACTGCAGATAGTCCGCCTATGTGAAGTACAGTCTCATCAAGAACAACAAGGGGTTTTCCATCAAAAAATGGTAAACCACCTAATGCAAAAGGGCCTACAATAATACCGGCCATAAGCTCCCCCAACACTATGGGCATTTTTATCCTATGAAATAATTCAGCCATTAACTTCGCAGCAAAAAGTAATATTCCCAGTGAAAGCACTATGTGAAGAAAAGCTGCCTGTTCTATTGCCATGGTAAGTTAGTAATTGTTAATACAGATAAGCCATATCTTAAAAGTTAGGATGTTATTTTATTTGCGAGTTTTGTTGCATACTCCATAATTAGTTGGTTACCTTCAATCATACAAGTCAGTATTTCATTTCATATGCCTTCGTGAATAAGTTTAGTCAAGATAGGCTTAGAGGCCGGCTAGCATCATCATCTGATTCATGAAGATAGCCTAGTACACTCTCGGAAACATTCCCAGGGTCTATATGGCTCTTTGCTAACATAACTATTAACCGATCTGATTCATAGATTCTGATAACTCTTATTTTATCATATTCTGAAATGTCTCATATGTGTTTGCCACCAAACAGGTTTGTCTGCTCTTCCTCCTCCTCCTCTTCTTTCATAAATCTTAGCTTTAAATTTGATTGAATAGCTTGAACATATGAATTGTCAATTTTTGCACCATTGTACTGATAGTTATCGGAGAAAGTAAAAAATATCCGTAAGTAATTAGACACTAGTTCGATATGTTATTAACCTATATTGACTAATTTAAATTGCAATATGATAAGTAAGAAGGCTTGCTGTCGTATTTTCAATGGAAAAATGAGATTGATTTCTTTAGTAGTCTTGAGCATACTTTTATTGAGTATTACAACCACGACTACAGTTCTAGTTAGTGACTCAAATACTGCTTTAGCTCAATCACGATCTGGCTCATCAACACCTCCAAGTTCGAATGATATTGGAGGAAGCAATAATACTATTGCCAACAAAATATCAGAACAACAAGGACGACAATTACAACAACAACAAAGCCAATTATCTTCATCAACACCTTCCTCTTCCTCATCATCGCAACAACCACCACAACCACCAAAAACTCATGAGTATACGCTTATAGCAGAAAATACTACGCTTGAAATAGCTCCTGGACTTCGTGTTGATGCCTGGACCTATAACGGTACTGTTCCTGGACCCACTATAACAGCAACTGAAGGCGATAGAGTGATAATTCATTTCATTAACAAAACACCTCTTCCTCATACAGTTCATTTACATGGAGACCATCCTAGTCAAGAAGACGGAGTATTTGAGCAAGTAGGACCAAATCAAACATATACTTATGATTTTATAGCAGAGCCCGCTGGTGCACTAGCATATCACTGTCATGTTCCACCAGTAATGCAGCATGTAAGAATGGGTTTGTATGGAGCATTCATAGTGTATCCAAAAACTCCATTACCTCCAGCAAGAGAATATGTTTTGGTAGACGGGGAATACGATACTCAAAACCAATTAAATCCAATTCCAGAATACTACATGTTCAATGGTTATACAGAGCAATATCAATTGCATCCGCTTCCTGCTAGGACTAACGAAACAGTAAGAATATACCTGATAAACCTGGGTCTATCTCCAGCGTATGGTATGCACATTCACGGAACTTTGTTCAAAGCATATCCTTCTGGAATATTGGAGAATCCTACATTCAAAGTGCAGTCATGGGAACTAGCATCAGGCAATACTGCAATATTGGAAGCAAAATGGCCATGGCCAGGTAAGTTTACATTCCATTTCCATGGCATACCCGAAGAGAGAGGAGCAATGGGGTACTTTAACGTAACAAATGCTCCTACTAATGCGATAGATGGAAAGGATGTAGCTATTACAAAGTCTGTAAACATGAATGATTGGCAAATGAACCTATCTAAGAGCTTACAAAAGGCAGATCCAAATGGAAAGGTAACAGCAGTAGCTGCAAGTGCAAACGAAGAACACCGTGGAATGATGGGTGGAATGCAAATGGGAATGGAAAAACACGGGAAAGCTTCTTCTCCCTCATCTACTGCCACTAACAATGCAACACAAGTATCAATTGCAAAAGGAGCAACCACCTTAGGTAACAAAGCATTTTCACCAGACCATATCAAGGTAAAAGTTGGTGGTACTGTTATTTGGACCAATGACGACAATAATATCCACACGGTTACATCAGGTCCACCTAATGCTCCTAACGCAGGACAAGTATTCGATTCAGGCTTAACATCGCTGATAAGTCCATCTAAAACTTATTCACACAAATTTACAAATGCTGGAGAGTTTTCTTACTTTTGTAGACTACACCCTACGATGGTAGGAGAAATAGAAGTGGTTCCCTAAGTCCAGAAGACCTATTATTTTATCTTCTTTCTTTCTTTTTATAGAATCCTCATCATCAATTATTCTACTTCCTCCTAACCTATGATCTTTCTCAGCTAGACCTTATTACTATCTTCATCACTATAAAACTTGAGGGCTAGCCTAAAAAAAGCATCAAATATATCATTATACGATGTAGGTTCTTTCTCTAAAGTACTGTCGTTATCCACGGCAGTTTTTTGAGTGCCGTTATCAGCTTGTCAAAGCTGTCTGGATTGATAGCAATTTTTCTTGATTTCTGTTCTAATATCATCTTGTGGTGTGTCCTAGCATGGTTTTATGTTCTCTATTGAAGTTTACACGAACTATTCTTATGCCCTCGCTTATCAAAATCAAACTAAGTGGATATTAGTTAGCTGTTGTTTTAGTTAGCTGTTCCCATAACTTGCTTATCATTGATATACACTAAGAATACATAAGTGACTATCTCCATCTAGTTTGATATTTTAAACTCTAGTATTATTAGGAGTAGTATTAGTAGCAGCAACACTAGTCATATCAGCATTGGCAGTGGCACCAGCGCTAGCAGGGGGCCAAGACAAAAGGGACAAATACGACAAAAAAGGAGATAGCAGCGCTACAGTTACAAAACAAGCAAGCAAGCAAAAGGGAGTCCTAAGTGGATTTGTTATTTTTGATGATCAAGACGCGGATAACTGCATAGTCGTATTAAACGATGCTAATGCATGCCGAGAACAAGGACAACAAGTAACACCACCAACACCACCACCAGAAGTAGGCTGTCCAGACAATACTCTTTACAATGTAATACTTAGAGAAAACCTAAACGATGGCACTACTATACCCGAAGGAACGATATTGTGTCTGCCTAAAAAACTTGGAGACCAAACAGCAACTATTTCTACTGAGACACCTGTGGATTCTATTACTTCATTTGAAGTAGTAGTAGCAAATCCAAATCTGGACCCATGTCCAGAAAGCCCCATCCCTGGATTCTCTCCTGCAAAAGTGGACTCTGGAGACCCGGGTAACCCAATAGGTCAACATGGCACAGTCTGTATAAAAAAGCAATAGCACAAAGTAGTGGTATAACTACTACTAACCCTTTTTATTTTTTGAAAAACTATACAAGATAAATTCTAGACGTGAGCGACAGATGTATGTTATAAATTGAGTGAACGATTTTGACTGAGAATGCAGTTTGAAGAGAGACTATTCAAGGTTAATTGTCTACGGCCGTTCTTTGGTTTGAAAAGCTAGCATCTTTTGTAAGGACAACTCAGGGAGCAAATTTCCGAGTCAATTTCTTGAATTTTTAGCAGCAACCGAAATTGACTTTTTTAGTTATTTTCTTACTATTCCTTTCATTACAGCAAACCCTTCAAGTATCTTTAAAATAAATATCCCTATGCTTAATAATGGATGTTTAATCAAGGTCTTCCAATTGCCATTTGCTAGCAATAGTTTAACTCTCGCTATTACGCTTGCCTGCACACGAGCGCGGTCTCGATATTTTTTCGAATATAATGGCATGTTCGTACAATAATAATGCTTCTTGTGAAGCCATTTAATAAGATCAATATCGCCTTCATCGTGTAATATAAAGGAAGAAGTTATTCTGGCATTAACATTCATCCCAATATTTTTTATCCTTTCTGGAAGAGTGCTTTCTTCAAAAAATATAATATCTTCATCAAATCCACCAGCAGCAATAACAAATTTTTTTCTAAAAAAACGAGCCGACTCTATCTCTGAGCCAGAGTACAAACCCTTCTCAAAATCTCTAACTTTAACCCAAAATCCAGAACCTATTGAATGCTCTGGTATTATTACTCCTGCAATATTATTATCATCTCCGGAACAAATTGTAATGCATTCTTCAATAACACGAGGCTGCAATATCATATCAGAGTCTATAAAAAGTAAAAATTCACCTCTTGATTTAGAAATAGCAACATTTTTTGCCTTACTTCTTTCATCGTCAATCAAAAGAATGTTTGCATTAAATTTGGATGCAATCTTAGTTGTATTATCAGAAGAAAGCTTATCAATTACAAAAATTTCAATATTCTTATAAGTTTGTTCTACTAGAGATTCCAGGCATTTTCCAATTGTCTTAGCTGAATTCACAGTAGGAATAATTACCGATACAAGTCCAGCAAAATCATTGTGATAATATGAATTTTCTTCATGTTCCTGGTTCATAGGAATATCTCAATCTTAAGTAAGTAGTTTATTTTACTATTCTATATACCAATTACTATCGGTCGTAAGCAAAGCGATATTACTAGAACATGAAGAATAGCATGCTAATGGATGTTAGCGAAAGCTATGATGCTGATGCGGAGTCAAATGAGAACCACAAAGCATTATCATTAACGCCAGATCAAAAAGGTAGCAATACGTGATCCTAACAATCCATCTTCAAAACTTAATCGTGTTAAGACATCAGCAGGAGCATCACACTACCGTCAGATATTTCTATAGCACATATACAGTTACTTAAGCATAGATGAAATTATAGGGCATTATCAAGACAAAAAGGAAACTGGCTTTTTCATGGATAAGATCTTATATAAGAGTACCAGATGAACACGCTGCATCAATGCAGTAGTAGTATCTTTTTCTAGTATTTCTATCTACATGATTGACTTAAAAACTAGATATATAATAATATGGCTAAATACTTAATATGAACCACACATGCTTCGCTTCTACAGTATTTTCAGTTGTAGTTAGCATATTACTTTTTGGTGTTTGGAGCAATGTCTATGTGTATGCACAACAATCATCTTCATCATCTACACCAATGGCATCTCTCCAACCATCACCAGCTGGTAGTAGTATCGCAACGATATCTCCACAACTCAAAGCAAAAATATGCGATCCTAGTAATCCAAGTCTCAAGGCAGTTAACACAACTGAATCGCTTATATGTGGTATTCCAAAAACAATAAAATCACCTGCATTATCATCACCGGCGCCGTCTACATCCTCATCAGCAGTTTCATCAACAACGCCGCAACAAACAACAACTACAAAGCCTATTGCGGCTGCTGCTCCAAAACAACAGCAGCAAATTGCAACTACAAATAATAATAATACGAAAGCGGTTTCAGGAACAACTGGCGCAAAGGTCGCAACAATATCTCCAGTCGGCAATACCAGCAACAGATCATTATCATCAGCATTATCATCGCCACCACCATTCCCTATAGTACCGCAACTAAACACTATAAGTCAACAACAACAGCATCAACAGCCACAAGTACTAACAACAATAAGCAATGGCACGGCTGGACAAAGCTACACATTTCAAACTTCAAATTCCCCACTACTGGGCTCTGGTAAACTAGTATATCTTGGCTATAATGGTGGTAGTACTGGTACTAGTAGTACTGATAGTAGCTCGCCAGACAAGAGCACTACAGATACCAAATCAAGTCATGATAGTGGCACTAGTACCTCAAAAGATAAGGAGAGATCCGATAACAACAAATCATCTGGTCATAAAAATGATGGTAGCAGCTCTCATACCAGCAGCTCTGATAAGAAGTCATCTGGTCATAAAAATGATAGTCACAAGCCATCATCATCATCAAAAACAACATCTAAAGCAAAGGATCATACGCATCATGACAACAATGAAAGTAACAAAGCAAAGAAGGAGGGCAGCTCAAAAGGAAATAGTAATCACAAAGGTGGAGATAGCTTCTTTGATGGCGATCCCTTTTTTTAATTAGAGTGATGACCTTTAATTATGACATTAGCCACAAATTTCTACTCAGTTTCTCAGTATAGTGGAGATTCTGACTTTGCATCAAATCACTCTGTTCTCCATTCCAAGTGACTTGGACTTGAAGTAGTTTAATTTGCGGAACACTAGTTAGGCTAATTCGCTACCATATCTAAAATGATAAAAGCTTTAGTGCAAGAGTAAGAAATAGAACAGTTAACTATGGTCTGAATAATATCTATCTGATTAATATCTGTTACTTCGATATTTCATATTAAAAAGATATAGTTCAAAGTATGACAGGAACTTCTAAACCACACAACTCTAGGAATAGCTATCGCACTACGAATGGCTGCAATATTGATTGAAGGAAGCAATTTCAGAGTGCTACAAGCATATGCATTGGTTATAGACATTCCACGAGTCCAAAAATAGCAGTATCAGGGAGTAATGTCTATGTGGTGCGGATATATGATAACACTTATTCTCAAATATTGTTGAGGTCCAGCAAAGATAGTGGAAATTTCTTCAGTAGCATTATAGTTAGTCTGAATAATATCACTGCTAACACGAATTCGCATACTCCCCACATAGCAGTGTCAGGGAGTAACGTGTATGTGGTGTAGAGTAGTAGTAGTGATAGCAGTACTAGTAACAATGCTATTACAGGAAATGGTAATAATCACATTTACTTTAAACGAGTCAGCGAAACATTCTTTCCTAGAAATACTTAAGAAGCAATTGTGACACTATATCTTCTAATGTAACCTTCTTTGCGTAAGACATTATTGACTCTTGATTTATTCTAAATTTATCGATCATATATATTTACAGACGCATCTCTAAAGATCACAGTTTCTCAGTTTTGAGGAAGTTATACATTTGTTTTTAACCAATACAACAGAGATCATATGTACAAACATATCCATGATGACCAGGCTGAATTGGTATTAGTCGGGATTATAACAGATAACAGAACAACTTGATCATAAGTATTAGTAGTTCTAGATATTAACTTAGTTTAGTTAATGATTAATGAACAACAGGAATGCTCATCTAGAATCCAACAAAGTTCTCAAGTATAATGTAGAATGGTTGTTTCATTCCGGTATTAGAATAAGGAATGGTCCTAAAAAAGGAGCAATGTACGGTTGGAAAAATCTGAATCCGCCCTCATATCCATTCATATATAACGAGATAACAGGTTATGCGATTACTTCTTTCTTGTATATATACTCCGAACTAGGAGAGCCCGAAGCCCTTGAGGCTGCCAAAGATTCTGCATATTGGATAGTAAAAAATATTCGTAGCTCATCATCATCCTCATCATCATACCTTCTACCTGCAGGAAGTATCGAAACTCATAGCTTTAATCAAAAAGGCGATTTATCAAATCAAATTTACGCATTTGATAATGGCATGATCATAATAGGGTTGGTAAATCTATACAAGGTTATCAATGATACAATTCTTTTGAAATATGCAGAGAACATGGCAAAATCATTAATTGAAAAATTTTTTGATGGATCAAAGTTGATTGCCGTCTTAGACAGGTTGTACAGACCAATAACTAATAACACCAATCTTAATGATAGTAGTAGTGGTAGAGGTAGAAATGATATTAAATGGTCAACCGTCTCCGGTGCATATCATTGTAAACTATCATTAGCTTTATTGGATCTGTCGCTGCTAACAAAAAATGACATGTACTCTAAAGTATCTAATTCGCTATGCGAATTTGCACAAAAATTACAGAAAGCTGATGGCCGATTTGCAACTAACACTAACTTAGAGACTATGACATACCTACATCCTCATCTGTATGCCTGCGAGGGACTCATTTACGCTGGAGTAAGGCAGCATAATGACGCTTATTTTGCAGCAGGCCTTAAAGGCATCAGATGGGCGGCAAAACAAGTTAATTCATTGACTGGAGGGTTGCCAAGGATGATAGGTGGAGAATTTATAGAACAGTCGGATTGCATGGCTCAACTGCTCCGCCTGTTAATTCTATGTTATTTTCGAATAGAAGAGTCGATAGAAGAGCCATCACACAACCTAAGAGATGTTATTGAAAAACTACATTTCAGACTTTTAGATTTCTACATATCAGAAGGAAAAGACAGAGGAGCGATAAAATACCATCTTTCTTTAGATACTGCTTGCAGCTGGTGTACTATGTTTACTATGCAGGCATTACTGCTTTGGAAGAAAAGAAAGAAATTCCAAAACGTACAGAAATGGATAGATTACTTTATCTAACTCTTCTAAAAGGTTCAGTTTTTAGACCTTCAAACGTGGATGTTATGCTATAGGTTGTGTGCATACCCGCCATGATAGAAAAGCAACAAAATGTATTGAATTTAGTTATGTTTATCATTCTTACTTGATCAAGACCTGATAAACACAAATAAAAAGGCAATATTCTTAGTTTCGCCTATCACATAATGCTTTTTGTTGGTCATATATCTATAGCATTTCTTCTGAGATGTTATATCTAAAAACTGAATGTTATATCTAAAAAATTCGTGTTGAAAGATGTCTCCATTTCGTTTGCAATGTTTTTGTCCACGCTCCCTGATATTGATCTGGTATTTAGATTATTTGGAGTTGAGATTGGTCATAGAAGTATAACACATAGTGCCATAATATGGACTATTGTAGGACTTGCATTCTTGGTAAAGTACAGGAAAATATCAGTTGTAGTTTATTTTTTGGCATACTTATCTCATATTATAATAGGAGATCTTGTAGTCGGTCCAATAAACCTGCTCTATCCAGTAGGCGATTTTATAGTTAGCGGTGGAATCATGTTCAATACTATCTCTGAAACAATAACAGAAGGAATTTTATTTGCTTTGATGACCATAATCATTCTAAAGCAAAGTTTACATCAGGATGATACTAATAGTAGTAGTAGTAGCAAACAAAGGTCTCCTTTAGTTCACTATTCCACATTGGATCGCTTCTTTTATCCTATATTAATAGCAGAGGTTGCTATCTCGCCAATTTTTGTATTATCTAATAGATTTCAAGACTTTTCGAATTTGCTATCATTGTCACATATAGACACAAATGTCATAGCTATTGTGTTACTTCATTTTATGATGACAATAGTAATTGCTTTCCTATGGATAAAATCGAAAAGAAGCATTCAAATTATAATATAATATAATGCTCATTGCTCTTAATTACACGCTCAAATATGAGACGGCCATGAAGAACCAAAGCACAATTTTAAAATCATTGCCATTGTTGCAGCAGTAGCATTAGCAGCAGCAACAACAATCGCAAGGAATTCATCATCCTGTCATACACAAATGAAAACTGAAAAAATTGAGTCTGAGAGATGATAATAATAGAAACTTACGGCATGACAAACCTGAAAATGGGTTTGTCAAACCGGTAAAATTAAAATAAAAAAATTCAAATGTGTACATTTATCTGTTCACACAGTCATGTGCGGATAGAACGCAACTAGCAATCAATTCTCACCAAAAACACAATGAGCGAGTTTAAAGCGATTACACGCTGTAGTTGGAACAGCTTGAATACTTTGCCTTATTATAGTAAGTTTCAGCCTAATAGTTTGCTTTTACTTCGATGCCCCCTCCAGCTATTCGGTTCTCGCTCATATTGGCATAAGGATAGTTGTTATATTGGTCATGTACGTAACGAGTAGTATCGTCATCGTGTGTTGTTATAGTATCTGTACTATTATAGAGCTTTTCTAGACGTGTAACTTGTTTTTCGTCTTCTCCTTCAACTTTTGATAACACCCGTTTGTATGTTCCGTCAACTATCAATAGTATTTTTTTAGTTTCAATTGGTTGCGTATATCTGTCATGTGAAAAAACATGAGATTTAGGAAATATATATTCAAATATCCATAAATAACCTGGGCTTGAAATTATCGTTATATCGTCACCGTTAGCACATTTGTTATTACTGTTACTGTTGTTGCTGCTAGCATAGCTATTGTATTGTATATCATATCCAACGAATGCTGCAGCCTCAAATTGAGGAAGCATGATATTTGTTGATATCAACATGGTTGTAGCTACTAAACCGAAAATTACACAAATTGCAATGACTGATTATTATTGCAAACGATGGTGGTGGTAGTCATTTTTGAAGTTATTATATCTTTTGCAACGATGCTAGTTACCTATCTTTTATTTACCATTCTATAAGAAACTAGTCTATCTAATTAAATATAACTCCATGAAGAAACTGTTCACATAAATTCGGTTTTATTAATCTGAAATGAAAAATATACTTTCCATACTGCTTATATATTATGTCTATACTTTAATATGAAAGTGACATCAGTAGCTGAAACTAGCCTTGACACTAAATCCATAATGCAAATTTCAGCAATAATTCCGGTTTATAATCAAGAAGCAGAGGTCCCTTTTTTATTAAAAAGGCTTAAAGAAGATCTCAATTCAACTTTACTAAATTATGAGATTATCATTGTAAATGACGGCAGCCGCGACAACACCTTGGAAATTCTCAAAAAAGAAGAAGAATTAGATGAGCATATACGAGTTATTTCTTATCCTCAAAATAAAGGCAAAGGATATGCTGTTAAAAAAGGAATTATGTATACACATGGTGATATAGTCCTATTTGTGGACGGAGATCTTGAGATCTCCCCTGATGCGATAAAAGATTATGTAAAAGAACTTCGGAGTTGCGATCTCGTAATTGCCTCCAAAAGTCATCCATTATCCAAGGTAAATGTCCCTGCATCTAGGAAACTTCTAAGTAGAGCATTTAACTTTTATGTAAAAGTTGCTACGGGTATAAAATTAAAAGATACTCAAAGCGGTTTGAAAGCAGGGAACGGTAATGCCTTACGAAAGATTTTCAATATTATTTGTATCGATCGTTACGCATTTGATGTTGAATTACTTGCTATTGCTACAGCTCTCAATATGAGGATAAAGGAACTGCCTATCGAAATAACTCTTACTCATAGGTTCAAGATGAATGATATCGCAAGAATGTTTATAGATGTCATCGCAATTTCCCATAGGCTCAGAATCAAGCTGTGGTATCACAAGCAACTTAAACTATTGCTACAACATGGCATAGAAGAATCTGGTGGTAAAAAGTTAATTGTAAGTAAAAATGAACAAGTTGGCTACAAGAATAATGGTACCTATTAATTCAAATCTATATTGGCTGTAGTAAAGATCGAGGGTTCTCGGTTTCCTACTAAAACCAAACCTAATTGATGTTAGTTAGCTGATTGCCGTAACTTGCTTATGATTGATATACACTAGTAATACATCAGGGATTATCTTCACACAGTTTATATGTGATTACTAATCTACTACGTAATTAAAACTTATCAATATCGATGGATCTCAACATAAGCAAAGTCATTGTTGCTGTCTCTTCCTTTTCAATAGTCTTTATTGTTTTATTTAATAATCATCTTTTTCTTTGAAATGATAAAACTTCAAAGCTAGTCTAAAGGCATCAAATATATCGTTATAGGATGTTGATTCTTTGTCTAGTGCTCCATCATTGTCCACGGCAGTTCGCAATGCTGTTATTAGCTTGTCAAATTTATCTGGATTGATTGCAATGCGACCACCATCGTTTTCCAATATTGAAAGCAATACAATGATGCCTTAATTGTCATATGGATCAGAAACTATATTAGATTATTATCTATCGCTGACTGGTAGGAATTATCCTATATATCGCTTCCTTCGCTGGACTCTTGTATGGATAACCATGATCCATTTGTATAGAAAGAACATATAGATATCCATCAGGTCCAACTTGTATATCCGTAATTGGACCGAATCCATAACCAAATAGCATGTTTCCATAACGAAATGTTATATTATGCATAAAATCAGGGTTTGATACTAGGTTGTTGTTATTATTATTTGTCCTTGCCGTAATTTGGCTTATACGTATTACATCAAACAAAGTAACGGCTTCCTTACCTGGTTGGGAAGACCATCCAGCGTTTAATATTGGACGTATTTTTGCTATGTTTGCAGGTATTATCATTTCACATCTATACTCATGCCATTCCAATGGTCCATCGGTACCTGCAGGACATTGTGTCTTAAGCGGGTTCCACGTCTTTGAAGTTTCATCATATCCTTCTATAGCTATATGGGATGCTCTAGCAAACTCATTTAGTTTCATATGAGTTATTATTTGATATTTTTCATCTGGAATAACATCTATTTCTTTACCAATAATATATGACCATGTATCATTATTAGTCAAGCTTGTAAGGACCTGAAAACTGGTTTTGATATTTTGCCATCCATTAGTGGAGTTGACTATACATTCAAAATTATATACACAACGCCTAAGGGGATCAGTCCAATTTGCAGGTAGCTGTGCTTGACCATTATATACTGTCTTGTTTGAGATCGATGAGTCATTTAGGACTAATCCATTTCTTTGATTATTTAGTTTGAAATGGTAGAGATTACCATTATTAAAATCTCCTATAAACATATCATTTTCATATTGTTTTCCAAATTTACTGGAGTTCAAGAATTTCAATGCAGTTGGACCGATGGTCTGATTCCATATAAGCTCCGGTGCTCGGTATTTTCCTTTTCCTCCAAAGTCTACCAACCCTCTTTCTGGATTTATTGCTACTGGCCCCTCCTGACGAGGAGGAAAGACACCATTTGGTTTCCACATGCCTTGTACTTGCATCCATCCACTGTTAAACCCGGGTTCAACAAGGTTAATCTCATCTCCAAAATACGGCCCATTTTCTGTATCCCACAATTTTTTAGTTATAGGGTCAAAGTCAAATCCAAAACTATTGCGTATACCGTATGCATAGTATAGGTTTAGAGGATAATTGTCACCAATAATGCCTTTTCCAACTGGTTGACCGTTTTGAGTAATTCTAAGTATTCCGCTTGTTCCATCAGGATCTGTTCCGTTTTGAAAGTTCTGAGCTTTAGTTCTATGGCGACGCAGATCACCGATCACAAGATAGAGATCATTGTCTGGACCAACCAGCATTCTACCACCATTATGCTGGGGTCCTGGAGTCGCTGGAAGGCTTAGAAGCGGTTTGGGATTAACTAATTGATTATTTAGTAATTCATATCTATAAAGGCAATTGCATTTTGGTTTTATACCTGCAGCATCATCACCAGTTTTTCCTACACCAGATTCTGTAAGGTACAAGAAAACAAATGTAGTTGCAGGTTGAGTGTCATTGGTCTTGCTTTTTATGCTACCGACAGGAACTCCTAGCATACCCCTTTCTTGTTCTGTTGCTACATTAACATGGAGCAATGGTTTAGAATGTAATGTACCGTTCACAATTCTCTCCACTGTTCCATTATTTTTTTGTAACAGCAAGATATCATTTGGACCCAAAAATGCCATAGATGAAGGGAATTTGTCTCCCTTGAATACCGTCTCTACTTTTAAGTTGGGATCAGCGATAACAGGCGGATGATCAGTTATCGTTTTACCAGTTACTGGGGATCCCGAAGATGAAGAGGAAGGGGTTTCTTGGGCAAATGTCAAATGAGAAATTTGGACCAACGTAGCAATAATAATGCTGACTCCAATCGTTGTCACTATGACCAGATTTCTCTGCAGCATAATAATATTGGAAACATTAGAGAATCTAAGAGATATATACATGTGTACTTTCGATACATCTACCAATGGTAGATATCAAAGAAGGACTTGTTTAGTAATTTCAATTAAATTAGAGCGTGTCTCTCCCGCTTTAGTGATTTTATGAAGGAAGGATTAGCACCCTCAATGTCATATTTGCTTCTTCTTGTTATCAGGCAAAGACTCTCTTACTTGCTGTCCAATATACTGTAAAACTACCAGGTGATGGTGGAGTTGTAAAGGTTACATCAAATGAAGATGAATTGATATTAGTAACCCTAGGAATACCACCTGATGTAGTGGATGGATTTACGGTGACAACTGTAGGCGTTATATCCAAGTTGTGATTGATTGTAAATGATGTATTTGACCCGTTACCAGTTAATGAAGCAGCACCTTCATTATTGGTACGATACCCTTCATTATCCCATACTCTAACATTTGAGTTGGGACCACTGAAGGTGTCTAAAACAAAAGTAGACCGCAAAATCGGATTGCATATTTGATTACCATGAAACATAATGTTAGCACACCCACCGAATATTCTGAATGCATAGTTGGATGTGTTTGCTTGGCTGTTGTCTTCTTGGTGAAAAAAGTTGCCGTGGACGTTCATGTTGTTGCATCCTTCTACGTAACACAAGCCTCTATCACCACCTGTTCCATTACTGGCATTAGAATCTCGTAGTTGGTTGCAGCTCATAATTACCGGACCGCTGACATGTACCAGATGTATCAAAGACCACTGACTGTTAGACATTACATTATTTTGGATATTTACCTGCTGAATGCTACCGTTAGCAGGATCGTTGTTAGGGTCTCCGTTTATCCACAACCTGCAGTATTTCATAGCATTGTTTGAAAATATGATGTTCCTAAATGGAGTTCGTCTAAAACCACCAGTTGACCAGTTAGTTCCACCAAATAATACTGTACCGCCTCTCATGGCATTGTTTGACATCACTATACGGTCGTATACCCCGCCTCTAGGCTCTACCGTGATAAAATCAGCACCGATGTCGGTATCCTGACGCACAAACACATTTCCAGTTACGACGTAATTTTCGATACCACCCGATGTAAGACTGCTACCAAAAATGCTGCCGCCAATGCCTGCGGTGCGCTTATCAAAGAAGTTGTTTGTGACATATGCATGTTCTGTTGATCCGATTGCGACCTGATCTTGTAAACTCGTTTTATCAAACCAGCAACTATCAATCCATATTCCAAGCGTTTGGAAAGTATGACAGCCCACACCGTTATTGCCGGCGTTCATAAAATGGACTCTTTGTACCCAGTTTCTTGTAGGTGAACCATTATACAATTGACCGCCAGACAAACCTTGACCGTCAATAGTAAAGTCAGATGCGCTGCCATGTGTCCACCATCGCAACATAGTAAATGGCCTTGCCGCAGGATCGTGCTTTATCACTACAGAATTCATAGACTCGCCCCTCAAAGTAATGAAAGCATCAGGGTATGTTTGCGAGCCAATCGCTCTTTCCGCGTTTAGTGTGTATGTTCCAGCCTTTAGATAAACAAGCCCGCCTGCTTGTTGTACTGCATTGATTACTGAACCAAATAGCGATGTAGTTTCAGCAGATGTAGCTGGAGCTGATGCAGTTGAGCAGTAAAGTGGGCCTGTTATTCCGTTTACTGCATTCACTCTGCCACTATCGTCTATGTAAATTGTATAGGTTGGTACTTTGATAGAATTTGTGTCGACGCTACCACGGCTACCAGTACCAAGCTCGTCAACATAATCATCAATGTCAGTTTTTGGCGGCATTTACATGTGCCATTATATTCCCTTATCTATAGGTCTATGCTAATACAACTATTTGAGGCGTCTAAGTATTACATTCTATCATAGACAGCACTAGTTGTGGTTACAATGGAGTCTTCAATAATCCCTTAATAAACTAGTATTCTATTCTAAACTATCTCCATCTAGTTTGATATTTTAAAGACGTATACTAAAGTGGAGATGATAGTACTGGTGGACAAGACGGCTCCAATTGTATTGCTGTAGTCAATGATGCTAATGCATGCCGAGAACAAGGAGCATAATCAAAGCGATATCACTTTGGAATTGTTGCATACTTTCATTTCTCAATTATACCTACCACTATTCCAGTAGCTGTAGCGTTAGAGTGATCATATTTTGCATCTTTCGCAGCTACCCAGTCCACTTCTTGCCACTTGTATCCAGAAATTCGTTTAAGGTAGTATTGTTTATCAAACCTCAGTATACCTTTGCTCAATAAGTTGTCCATGTGAGGATTATATCCAAGGCCGATTATAACTAGAATCTGTCCCCCGGGACCTAAAATTCTCTTCAAGTTTTGAATTGCTCGGATAATCTTCGTAGGATCCTCTGGTATTTCACTCCAACCCACGTGCTCTAATACTAAAATACTCACAATTAGATCATATTGCTTGCCAGGATTAAAATCAACTACATCCTCATTGATGACGCCATCAGTAATTTCATACTTGTCTAAAATATCATGGTTGACCTTAAAAACATAAGGGAGAACATTACCTACTTCAAGAATTCTTTTATTTTGCCTCTGGTATCTTTTTACTACCTCCCAAACTATTGGTAATGCGACCAATCTCTCATTTTTCCAACTTGGTGCTGCCATTTCGATTCTAGGATGGAAAAAGTAATGATATGTATTTCCTTGAAGCTGAAAAGTATCTGATGATTTAAATCTCTTATAATACCACAGCCAAAAGCGATCTGTAACCATTGTAATACCAATATGGAAAACACGATAAAGACCCTTAGTACGATAGGCTTCCATTGCTTCTGCCAAAAGTTGCCTGTATCCTCTTGTTACTCGCGCAGGTTTGTAGAAATGCCGACTGGAACTCATTTTAAACCGAGTCGATTACAAAAATATACTACAAGTTATACATTCATGATATAAAACGATAATATTATAGCCTTGCAGTTTTTTGAAATATATAAAAAAAAGGAGTATATATTTATATAATGACTTTTGCAATAATAACCGGTACTAGACCAGAAATAATAAAGCTTTTCCCCATCATGAAATTGTTTTCTGAAAAAGCAGTTGATTATAAGTTTATTCACACGGGTCAGCACTTTGATTATGAATTGTCCCTCAAGTTTATCGAGGAATTTGGAATTCGTAAACCAGACTACAATATCGTACTAAAAAAATGTGCCGAACTACCTCAAGAACAACAAACTGCTGAAATTATGATGAAAATTGGCTATATCTTTCGGAATGAATTTTTCCCCTCACTGATATTGATTGAAGGCGATACAAATAGCGTTCTAGCAAGTGCGTTAACGGCTATTAAAGCCAATATTCCTATTGCACACCTTGAAGCAGGCTTAAGAAGTAATGATTGGAAGTCATTTGAAGAACACAATCGACGCATTGTAGATTGTGTTGCTGATATACTATTTGCTCCAACTAGCGAATCTGCAAATAACCTAAAGATAGAGCATGTTCATGGTGATGTGCACATAGTAGGAAATACTGTGATGGATGCTATCAAGTTATGTCTGCGATCTGATGAGAATTGTAGTGATGACAATAACAATATTCTAAAATATATTGAATCAAAAATTAATAGTCACTTTGTCCTAGTAACTCTGCACAGGGCAGAGAATGTGGATAACCGAGATTTCCTAAGGCATGTATTGACTGCATTATCTAATTCAAAGCATAACTACGTTTTTCCTATGCATCCTCGAACTTCAAAGAGAATTCGAGAATTTGGATTAGAAAATCTTATAACAAAGCAAATTATAGTTACTAATCCGGTGGGTTATTTCGATTTTTTGAGGCTACTTAGAATGTGCATGTTTATAATTACTGACTCAGGTGGAGTGCAGGAAGAAATAACGTCCCCATCTATAAACAAACGTGCAATAGTGTTGCGTAAATATACTGAAAGACCGGAGTCGATTCAGACTGGTCATGCTATATTATGCAAAGCTGAAAAAAATGAAATTCTTTCTGCAATTAAAAAAATCCAAACGGCTACAGAGATTGCTACATTTCAATCTCCATACGGTTCAGGAAACTCAGCAGAAAAAATAGCTTCAATTCTCGAAAAAACGTCTTACGTATAAATCCCAAAAGTGGGATTATAGATGTTCAGCGAAATTTTATCATCTTTAGAACAAATGCAACACATTCTTCAGTAACATGATATTGCACTATCATTTGGAGTCTATAGATAGCAAAAATAATCAACTATTGATCTACAAACTTTGTTCTTGAGTTTGTTCCATCATAAATTGCAAACAATTTCCAACTGTGAGACAAATTTATAGTACAAATTAATTTTATTGATACTACCGCACATCAAGTTATTATGGTGTATAATCCTTTTCTTCCTCTCTTCGAGTCATTAAGAACCTAACTATCTTGGCTGCAATTTTCTACGCTAAACTAATTAACTGATTCATCAGGGTTAATTACGATTAATCACTCATAGACAGAGGTATCGCCATGATCATCTTTATCGTGTTTGTATTTGGAAGGAATTTTAACCTCCTTATAATTCATTTCCATTGATCTTTCACTATCTGTGAATCTTCTATAATTAGTAGTCTGTTTGTTTGTATTATGTAACGAACGTGCGTTCTTCCAAATTAAGAAAAGATCTCTTCCCATTGTTGTAGTTTGTTTAATGATGTCAATTTTTGATCCCTCATCATGACTCCACTTAATTGGTACCTCTTTGATTCGTAATCCGTGTATAGAGGCAATCACTAATAGCTCAGAGTCAAAAGCAAATCCGGTAGTTTTAATCTCTGGTAGAATTTTTAATACTTCGTTTCTTCTAAGTATCTTCAATCCACACTGAGGATCGTAAATTTGCAATTCCGACAATAGTCTGAAAGCGCTAGAGTAGATATGTGAAAAAATTGCCCTAGTCATTGGTCTTTTAATTGGGGGAAGATTTCCACGCAATGCTCTAGAGCCCACCACAATGTCGTAGTTATCTATGTGATCAAGTAGTCTCTGAATTTCTGAAGGATCTGCTGATAAATCAGCGTCCATATAAGCAATATAATTGCCACTTGCCTTCCTAGTCGCATTCATTAGAGCTCCGCCTTTCCCCATTCGAGCCTTGAGCGATATCAGTTTTATCCTATTATCTTCAGACTGGAAGTCATCTACAATTTTAGCTGTATTATCTACACTGCCATCTACTGCAACGAGTATTTCGAAATCCCATTGCTCTTCTATACAGTATTGCAGTGTTCTTGTTAGACATTTTCTTATTCTTTTTTCTTCATTGTATGCTGGTATAATTATGCTAATGCTCAAATCAGGATATGTACTAGCATGTTTGTCAGTGTGGCTTTTTTTATTGGAAATACTATTATTTGTGAGATCATGTTCTTTTAGATGACGCCTTTTTAAGGGATCTTCTTCCACTTTGAAGTTTTTTATAATACTTGGTATATAAAAGAATTGTAAATTTGTAGCTATTTTTCGCCTTTTATGGGCGAATTATTTAAACATTTCCGATCTTAGGACTTGATGATAACTATGCTATAATCATTACATCTAGCGTTGTGAGCTATAAGAATATAACAAGAATAACCAAATGATAACAATTTTGCATTATCGATTATGCAAAAGTTTTATAATTTCTGTTAGCTGTTTTACTGAAATTTTATCCCAGTTTAGCATACTGGTAACCAAGGCTTTTGAGTTAGCGGCCAATGATTTCCGCTTTTCATCATCTGCAATGAGATTGGTAATAGACTTCGTCATTTGTTCCTTGTCACCTACTTCTACTTTAATTATGTCTTTACCAAAGATCTTGTATGCAGATAGATCATAACAAACAACTGCCAATTCACAAGCCATTGCTTCACTAACTGCTATACCCCACCCTTCTTCATAGCTTGGGGAAACAAATATTTTTGCAGATTTAATAGTAGCAATCTTTCGTTCTCCAAAAAGATAGCCGGTAAACGTTATATTTTTATCTAAAGCTTTATTTTTAACGGTTTTTACCAAATCAGAATATACTGGCCCATCACCAATAATTACGAGTTTTGCGTTTGGGAAGGATTTTAATACTTTTTCCCATATTGCAGGTAAATCATAAACTCCTTTTTTTTGATCTATTCTACCACAAAAACAAGCATCAAACTTTTTCCCATTTACTTTTACAGAATCTATAAGATTATGTTCTACTCCATTATCTGTTACAATGATTTTGTTAGCCTGAAACCCTTTGGCAATCAAGTCATTCTTTATGTCAGGATTTACTACAAAAATTAAGTCTGCCTTCTTACATAGAAATAAGCTCATCTTCTCATTTATTAAGTTTATATTACTCCATATCCCTTGTTTATAAGTCCGAAAGGGTCTCAGTATGTGATGTACATAAACAACTAATCTGGATTTCAATCTTCTACATAAAATCAATGCAGGCAACACATCATAGAGCAGATGCGATGATGCTATAATCACATCTGGGCTTTGTTTGAATCTGAAAAGTGAACTCCGTAGAATTCGGAACAGGTAGAATAGTGATTCTCTACTATGACCTCTTACTTCCTTTTCGTACGAAGAAAAATAAATATTGTAGTCATCAGCTGATAATAATATATTTTTAGAAAACATGTAACCAGACTTGGGAATAATAACAGATACACTGTGCTCCTTATTCCATCTCTCCATCACATGTAATATGTGATATTCTCCGCCGGCAATCGTCTTTACGCCCCATCCATTAGCCATGACTAATATCCTGAACACGTTGAGGCTAGAGTATGAGTCCTTAATTATTATTCTTCTTAAAGATCCATTAAAAATTTACCACAATATAATTTACCAAGATTTGAGAACATGGATATATATGAAGGAAACTGAAATTTCGTACCTTTTCTTGGTCTGATAACTAGCAATAGAATGCCATAATTATAAAAATGCGAAAGGGAATAAAAATGGGGAAGAAAGGAGGAACTATCTTTATCATTCCCATCGTTTGTACTTTTTTACTACTTTTTGATGATATCATGACAACCAGATTCGCGGTTATCAAAAGACGAGTAGATGTGCAAACTACTATTGATTGTGTAGCTTTGATTCTTCTACAATCATAGGTTTGATATATTTTTAGCCATTATCAAAACTTTATTATCATTTAACCATTTTCCATCTTTTCTCTCTTAATAATTCAACTACTAAGCATGAGGTTCCAACTATCAATAACCAGTAACTAATTATAACTAGCGGATTTGCGGAATATTTCATGACTGTCAATACTCCTACAATAAACAGCAATAATATTGCAGAACCTAAAGGGATCCTACCATCAAATCTCAGAGTAGCAAAAATAGGGATGAGAATTATAAATATTAATAATGTAGTGATTTCGTTTTTTTGTAGAAGAAAGTATGATATAATAATAGACGCAGTTATCAGAATGAAAGGAATTGTTTTCTTAACAAATTTTTTGGATACCTGCATTATATGAATATCCATTAGCTCCAATACAGCACCATCTTGATTTAAAGTATAACACTCTGCTTAAATTCGCTATTTCAGGATTTTCGAAGATTAAATGGGTTGTATCAATGGAAGCAGAGCCTACAAGTACTTAAAATATAACTAAATTAGCTGTGCATTATACTATAACAAAAAGGGTTGACTAGGCTATGAACTCCTATTTGGTGAATATAAAGAGATACGATTATTTAATTGCCTCAATAGGCTATTTCCTAATAGCATTATTCATTTTAAATAGGATTTTATTTTTCTCTCCTGGTACAATTGGATTTTTTCATGACTGGCCAATAGGTCCTTATCCTGAAATGAACCGATCCTATGCAAATGGTGGCCTCTATGTTTGGAATTCCCAGGTAGGAAACATACTTTTCCCTACTGACTGGATATTTCGTCTAAGTCTTCTTCCATTTTCGTTTCTGAATGGAGAAATTCTTACTAAAGGGATATTACTTTTGGTCATAACTCTAAGTGGGTTTGGTGCTTTTTACCTTGGAAAGCAGCTTAAGCTAAGTCCGTTTTCTTCATTTGCAGCCGGAGTTTTATTTATTTTCTCATCGATAGTATTTACAAGAATCGTAGCTGGGCATATTTATTATCTTATCTCATATTTTCTGAGTCCATTTATAGTTGCTTTCTTTCTGAAAGGCAGAGAAGAGGTTAAGAAAAATAGACAACGGGATAAAAAGGAAGTAAATTATAAAAACTTCAAGTACTTTGTAATTGCGGGTATTTTAACATCCTTTGCAGCTATTCAGCTCCAATTTTTAGTAATGATATTTCTTGTTTTATTAGTCTTTACTGTTCTTGACTTTGGAAGAATTAAAAAATCTGCTATAGGTCTGATAATAGTTTTTTCTATCGCATCCTTAGTTAATTTGTCTCCTATAATACCTAGCGACGCCTTATCAACCAAGTCTTCTTTATCGCATTTTAATCCCACTACTCTTTTATCATTCGACGAGGTGACTCATGCGTCTGATTTAACAAAAAGTTTAAGATTATTAGGATACGAGCTTCATCCATATAGCTATACAGAGATAGGTACTTCAGATGATCATTTAATTGAGTATGATATTAAAAGAATAATGGAAAATAAACCAAATCTGGTAGCAAATCCTAATTTTGTATTAGTAGGTGGTAGTGGTAGTAGTAATAATAGTAGTAGTAACACTAGCAATAGTAGTAATAGTAATAACAATACTAGTCAATCAAAGCTGCCTATAAATTGGACTGATCCCTCTGGAAATTGTAATCACATTTTTAAGTGTATAGTTTTTCAATTTAAAAAAACTACTGCTGGATTGCAAAATAGTACAAATAGCTTTCAAATCTCTACAAATAAAACATCTCCTAATCAAAAAACTTGGTCATGGATTTATGGTAAAGAAATAAACGCTAATCCTGGAGAACAATATGGAGTCATAACTCATATGAAATTAAACGAGTTTGCTATACGATCTCATATAGGCATAGCAGGATATAATGATACTTCAAAGGTGTGGATGGAAATCATACAATGTCCTTCAGGTGGTAATGTGCAGCCAGAATGGCATGAGTACAGCTGTGCGATAACAATACCAAATGGCATTACCAAAATAAGACCAATATTAAATGCTGGATGGTCTTCTCAGCCAGGTAAGGAAGCTATCACTTTGTTTGGTGCTATGTGGATAAGTAAGATAGACTATGCAAGTGGTATCATCCCATCATGGATATTTTCTTTAGATTTTTTGATTCCTATAACTGGATTCTCAACTCTCATTTTTAGAAAAGACAAGTATACGCTTTCGTTTGCTATGATATCTTTGATTGGATTATTCCTTTTGAAAGGACCTAATCCCCCGTTACAGAATATTTTTAACTTTATTTTTATTCACGGTTTTTATATTTTTAGAGAAGTTTGGCACGTCGCTTTCTTGTATGGATTTGGTATATCATTTTTAATCGTATTTTTTCTGGAGAAAATAATAACAATAACGTCTTCATTTTCTAAGCTTGGGAGTTATTCAAATATCTATAAGCATCAGAGGCATCAACATCATCATAATAATTTTTTTCATAAATTAGCATCCTCATCATTATTTTTCTTCTACTACGTAAATGATAAACTCAAAAATTATTACAAAATTATTATATCTTCCTTTTTAATTTCTCTTATAGTAATTTCTAATGGATATCCTTTATTGCTAGGAAATTTTGGAGGATATCTGCAGACCTATGATTTTACAAAAGATTATCATACATTATATAACAATCTTCTTACAAATAGTACTTTTAATACCTTAATGCTTCCTTCGCTTGGTCCAATTCAATATGATGGTTTAAAGTTATCAGGCCTAGATCCTTTGAGTACCTATTCTTCTAGCAACATATTCTATCAGGATTATGATGGTGTATCCTATCCACTATTGGGTACAATTACTTGGTTACATACCGTTATGCAGGAGAACAAGACTAGCAATCTAGGAAAGTTTCTAAGTGGTTTTGGAATAAAATATGTAATTTTAAGAAAGGATTTTGTATCCAATTATCCACTTTTTACCACATTAGGAAATTACGGTCCATTTCTAAAAAGGTGGTATGCATCTCTTGAACCATTTTTGGATGCTCAAAATGATCTAACCGTGTTGTCGAATACACCCCATTATAAAATATACGAGAATAGCAATAATGCAAAAAAATTTTTTATCCCTTTAATAGCTACAAAAGGAATATATGATTATCGAAGTCTGCTTTATATCTCTAATTTTACTTCACTTTCTAACATAGCAGTATACCCATCAGATTATGGCGACAAGGCTTACACGAAATTTGATAATTCAAGGGATGAAAAATCCACCTATGATTTTGAAGATTTAGGAAAGTATGCCACATCGTACACTGCAGCTAAAGGATGGACAACCAATAGAGATTGGTTTGGATATGATTATTTATTGGCGTCCCGAGTTCACACAGGTGCATTTAGTACTGTACGCAATTCTACATTTTCATTTGATTTTCCTACTCCGCATAAATATGAAAATAAACCTATTGAAATGTGGATGAGGGTTTTGACTTGGCCCAATGGAAAGACTGTAAGCATCAGTATTAATGGAAAACAATCTCGGTATTCATTATTCTCTTTATATCCCAATTTTTCTTTCATCAAGATTTTTGATGGAAGGTCCACTGATGGATTATATCATTTATCAATTACAAATATCGTAGGAAGTAATTATATCGAAGGCATTTATATGAAGGAAAAAAGTCATAGCGGAGATCGCAAAGATATAAATAACATTTTCTTGATTGACACACAGAACAAACCAAATCTGGTAGCAAATCCTAATTTTGTATTAGTAGGTGGTAGTGGTAGTAGTAATAATAGTAGTAGTAACACTAGCAATAGTAGTAATAGTAATAACAATACTAGTCAAT
>JBKPMB010000295.1:0-6416 GCA_046731995.1 Thermoproteota archaeon
AATATATCTACAAATTAAGCCTCTCTAGTTGAACTATAATCTATTCTGATAGCGCTCATCTGCGGATCAACATTAAATTTTGAATCTAGTTCTTTTTTCTTTAATGGTAGCTCTTTTTTTATACTTTCAATATCTATACCAGTTAAATCAAAGGTCATAATTGTATCAGGTGAACCCTGTGCAGTATAGGTTACTTTTACTGTCGTAGTCATATGCTAATAATGTAAAAGATGTTAATTTATTGATTGTCTTTGTTCTAAGCACATATGCTGCGCCGAATTCCTCATTTGAGGGAAGCCATTAACGGTTCTAGCAAGCAAACAGGTAATTTAATAATAATAATAATAATCACCAAAGCAGTGTGGGCTTCCTTGTCGCTGCATCAGCGCAGCTAATAAATTTTCATGCTCACATAAATGACATGTTTTATGGAAAAAGAAGAAGATTGTTTTGGATAATTTGATTAAAAGTCTTAGAGAAGTTGTTGGACAAGCTAAAAGGTATAAAGTAGACGTAATGTTAGAGAATGTTCCACTTTCAAATGGAATACACAATGTAGATGAATTCAAATATATTATTGATAACCTTGCCACATTATTTGTACATCTGGATATTCCACATGCTTTTACCTCTGGAGGAATGACGTCAGTAATTGACTACATAAAGACATTTAGGAAAAAATAATTCATATTCATTGGCATGACAATCATGGACAGAAGACGATCATCTACCTATAGGTGAAGGTTTAATAGATCATCAAAAAGCAGTCGATGCACTAAAGGATATGGGTTATGATAAAACAATTACTTTAGAGGTCTTTACAAATAGTAGTAATGATGCTAAATCATCTGCAGATAAACTCAGGACCATGTGGTCAGCTTAGGAATTGATTATCCACAAACACGTATTAGGATAGTTGACGTATTAGCCTATAGCGAACTTCGAGTAATGAAGAACGCATACTGTAAAAAAGCATTAAACCCTCTATGCTTTAGAGTATAGAGTGATATCCACTCAATGCTTTTTTACAGTATTTGCACAAATTGATTTAGCTCCTAACCGTTAACATACATATTCCTTTTTAGTAGCATCATAGTCACCTGATATGTTTGATCTATTCTTTGTCTAGTATAATGATTAAATCAATCAATATCGTATTGTTGATCTTTCAGTTTCGTTGCTGTCATGCTTATCACCTATAACGATCTCTTTTTTGCACATTGCATGTCTATTTCCCCGTATCAACTTCATACAATACTGGATATTTCTCCACTTCTTAATTCTTATTGAAGCAACGGAGAGATGTGATCCTACCTAGTCTCGATCTATTGAGAAAAATCTATGTTTATCTAGAACAGAAATCTACAGTTCGAGTAGAACAGAAGGCAAGCATTCAAAAGATTGTAAGGAGTAACACGTGGTTAAATGTATTCATCGAGTATTTACGATTGGACTAGAGATCGAGCCAATAAGAATAAGTTTCTCTTTCTTTCTCTTAATCTTCTAATGGCGTATGGAAGCCATTCATCGCCATAAGGTATATACTCTGCAACTCTAAATCCTTCTTTAACTAAGTCCCTTTTTAGTTCATCCCGAATACCCCTTAGAAATTCAAATTCAAAATTTGTTATACCGATATTGACTGTCTTTGATAGTTTAATTGCATATTCAATTAGCTTCGAGTCATGAGTTGCAACCGCAAATTTTACATTATTATCAACTCCGTTATTGTTCATATAATTACTACTAAATAGCATATCTAATAATTTAATGTAATTTGTATTAATCTCCTCATGCCGTATAAATGCAATTTGTTCATTCTCGTGATATGCTCCCTTGACTAATCTCACTTTGGCACCTACTTCCATTAAATGTAAAAGATCACTTGCGCTACGTCTGAGTGCAGACTGGAGGACCACTCCTATTTGGGGGTAATGAGCAAGGAGTTCTAAGTATAGCATTAATGTATCGTCCGTATGTTTGGAAGACTCCATATCAATCCAGACAAATAGGCGAAAGTTTATTGCTCTATTGATAATAGCTCTCAAGTTTTTCCGACATAACTCATAGCTAATGCTTAAGCCAAGTTGCGAAGGCTTGACAGATATGCATCCATCAATTTGGTCTGCATGCAGTCGCTCTAATAGATCAGAATATTCTTTCGTTGTTCGGTTTATATTTCCTTCTTCGGTATTATCTTCACCAAGGTAATTCAGAATCGCTTTTTGTCCTTTCATATTGCAGCTTTTGGCCGCAATAAGAGCGTCTTCAATATCCTCGCCTACTGCCCACTTTTTCGCCAATTTCACAAGCAGCCGTTCCATTAGTAAATAATTATGAGTATAGGAATGCCCAAGTTGATTATCTATATTCATTGAAGCATATCTAGAGCTATCATATGCAGAAGTGAGCCATATACTTTATTAGTACCTTTACCTAAAGAAAGTATTTATTCGTTCATTATTTGTCAAAGAAGAAGTAGCAATAGCCATATTGAGGTCTGACATGTGTATTATTACGAATACGTGTTATGATATCTTATCGATGTGTCAGTACATTATCACAAGTAGTAATCTCCAAGGTTTTTCTATCCTCTCTAAAAGACAAAGGCATATACTTATCAAGCAAAATTTTTATGTAATAGGTTTAATTTTTTTGTTTGAAGCGGCATCCAACAACAAGAAGATGTCAATAAATTTCCACATGGTATTCTGATCGATAACCTCACATAACATAGGCTTCTAAATCGGTTGTATCAAGTTAAATAAATTTATAAAAAATAATAATAATATCATACAAACTAGACCAGTTATGATGATGGACGAAAAGTTAAACTCTATGGGAGTAAAATTATCCGATCCTGTACCGTCTGTTGGTTCGTTTATTCCAGTTGTTATAACAGGTAGCCTGGTATTCGTGTCTGGTCAGATCCCCGTAGAACCAGGTTCGAATCCAATACAGGTAAAGTATAAGGGAAAAGTAGGCAGAGACCTCTCACTTAAAGATGGTCAGGCCGCAGCAAGGCTGTGTGTTATTAATGGTTTATCCGAATTAAAGCAGGTAGTAGGCAGTCTTGACAAAATAAAAAAATTTGTGAAAGTTTCTGGTTATGTGAATTGTGATCCATCGTTTACAGATCATGCCAACGTAATCAATGGTGCTTCAGATTTTTTAGTAGAGGTTTTTGGGGAAAAAGGAAAACACTCCAGGGTGTCAGTTGGGGCAAGCAGCTTGGCTTTTGATAGCTCAGTTGAAGTAGAGTTCATAGTGGAGATATAACCAAATTCGGGGGTATTATAACAAAAAGGCAGCTATACGAGATATCTAAGTCGTTGCTAGTGCATTATTCACTTGGTACGCAATCGTATTTTTAGTCGTCCCAGTGATAGTCCTCATCGCAATCATTAGCGACATAGGTGTTTGCGCTCATGTCCCAGTGCTGATTCTCCGGAGCATCTTTGTTTTTGTCGTTCAAATATAACGACAGGAAAAACGCCCGCCTAGAAGCCGCTTTATTTATAGCCATTTAGCTTTAGCGACCTCCTGTCATTAAGCGCATCAACCGATAGCTTTTCTCGACTTTATCAGCTTGCACTTTAGCTTTATCCTGTGCAGCACCGTTGTAGTACTTGAGCCCTTCTGTATTTGGCTGCACATCATCGTATGTAGTGATAGGCCTACTCCCTGTTAGCATACGGACCAGGTTGTATTGTTTTGCAGTTATATTTCCTGGTCTCTTAGGCCTGTACGCATATTCGTTAGCCTTAGTTGTACTGCATGCGTATGTCTTTAATATGTCGGCTTGCTGTCCATAACAGTCTGCCATCTTATTATACAGATCGACTACTTTGCTTCTAAACTCTGAGTCTGTGCTTATTTCTAAGTTATCGTTATCGGTACTCACGTTACTATTACAAGAAACATAGCCACACACTTGCAATTATATTTTTCATCTTATCTTTATCTTAGCGGAAAGATGCTAAAGGGATGACTTGTCTGGTCGGTTAGTTGGTTAGGTGGTTTGGTTAATAGTTAGAAGAAGAAGAAGATAAATATTCACGCCTTCTATCTGATAAAAAAATATAGAGGTTTATGACTTGACATGCAGTTGATACTCAATCAACAACACATGTAAGCCAATTTATCACGGTGGGCTGAAGGTGTTGTTTGAAGTTCCAAATGCACCAGTCTGGCCTAGTTGTTGAAGAATGCTTTGGCTAACACTTGCTTCTCCGCCAGGAGCCCCATTAGCAGAGTCGAAAACGCTAGTGCCGCCAGCGCCGCCATTGCCACCAGTAGCATCGCCTGTCTGACTACTGTCTTGTGAACCGGTGTTGCTGGTATCAAACTGTGCTGCTGCGCTTTGTGTTGCTACGAATCCGTACAAGCCCATCGCTGTTGCTGCAACTATTGCTAGTACAGTGATTGCTAACGATATTTTGTTCATATGTATTCGTACTTTGTACTCTAAAAGCGTAATTATATTAATTTTTTCGAAAAATATTAATAAATATCTTCTACTTGTTAATGGTATAATTTTTTTCTGTAAATGAGAAAAAGAAAAAGAAACAAAAATAGAAGATTTTCAGTACTGTTAATGAATGCCAAACTACCCGAAATTTTGTATTATATTTTTCATCTTTGCGTCATTTTGACACTAAAAGGGTGGCTGATATGGATGGCAGGTATTTATTGGCGAAGTGTTAGCAATCACTGCTGTCTGGGAGAAAGAGATACCAGCCGTCCCTACCTGCCATCTATCTATCTACCAACCACGTCGATACATATGTCTCTCCTGTAGCTATATTTTGGAAGAAGTTTGATACAACTATACCTACTAACTAAGTAGACTTTTTTTGTCTAAGGGTTTTTCTACTATAGATTGTTCTATGTGTGTGGCTTTTTGCGTTTATTCCTTGAACTGTGGTGTGTCTTTTCCTTGCTTTCTGATGGATGCTATCATCGTACAGTAGCGTAGTGCGTGCTTCTTTGCTTCGTCTTCTGTGGGAAATCTACGCCTGCATCTGGGATGTGAGCATGGATACAAATTTTGCATAAAGTAGTCTCGAGTTATGTAAGCACTCAGCGAAACGTTGTATCTTTCCGTGGCTGGCGTATTTTGGTCAAAGTAATTCCATGCAGCTTCAGCTTTGCGTATTAGCTCCTGCTGTCTGGTTTGCTGCTCTGCTATCTCGTTCTTTCTGGAAGTGTACAAAGCTGTAAAGATTTCGATCGGATCTCTTAGCGGCCGTGTTAACGTTTGGCCGTTGTTAGGGTTGACAACTGCATTTCTCATGACTTTGCCACTTGGCAGCTGTGTGTGATTATAGAGTACCATCGGCAAGCCTTCCAATGACTTTGATAGCTTTAACTATTCCTCAAGCAAATTTTTATTTGCTTCGATATCTGACTTGTCAATAATGCCGGCTTTGACTAGAGCCTGTGCAAACGCTGCAATCTGGCCTGATGTTATTTCTGTCATTTTGTTTTCTTTTCCTCTTCGAGTATCTTTACTTTATCGCTAAGTACTTTGATCTCTGGTACTACATCATCTACCGCGTGATACAATGGTTCTATCCTGGCATCATCCATGTATTTTAACAATTGATGAAGCTCGTCTCTTGTCGGTGTTCTCGATACGCCTGCATCAGTTTTTGGCTCGGGCGGAAGCTTTCAGTATCTTGTTTATTGACCTCAATATCGTGTTTGATTGCGTGTCTAGTTTCTTGGATAGTTTCTCCCAGCTTTGTGAGGTGATAATCCCAACTCTTCTTAATAATTGTCTAAATCCAATGCGTCTTTTCTTATTTGAGGTAACCGAATTCTTATCCAATATTACACTTCATTTTTGAAATAATGATTTTGATTGTTTAGATATTTCTCTTCCTAGCAATTTTAGTGTTCTACCACCAATTGACATCCAGACAATTCTCTCAATCAAGCCATAAAATATTTAAATCTTTATATGCAGGATGACTAGCTTCATATTTGTGTCTTCATACAAAGTTTTTAATTCGTTTCAAATAACACAATAGAATCTATTTTTAAGCAATGTAATTCAAATTCACATTTCACGTAATCAGGGTCAAATATTTCATGCAGATTTGCTTCAGTTATTTGCTTGATTTAAGGATCAAACAGCATGCATATTGACGAGAACACCAATCAGTAAAAACTCCTTAAATTCTTAATTATAAAGACGTTTTATATATGTACATATGAATGATGAAAATACAGCAACTTCTGAGAGGTCTTCCAAGGATAAAAATGAAGACAAAAAAGAATTACCAACCCTTCCTGCAGAAACATCTATCGAGGATACAAAAGAAAAGAAGGTTGTAGTAGTTAAACCAGGAGAACCTGATGTTAAGATTTCTGACACATCAGACCACTCACAAAAAGTAAAAGAAGATGAC
>JBKPMB010000296.1:0-2576 GCA_046731995.1 Thermoproteota archaeon
TATCAGAAATAAACAGCAACAGCAAGAGCAAAAGAAGCACACCTAGCCTTAGATTCTACTAGTGATGACAACAACAATGATAGCGATAGCCAGCTAACTACCGCAGGTAGACAAACAGTATTTTAGATAGCTACAAAACAACTATAAATTCAAATTCCATAAAATATTAACATTTTTATTGCTCTTATCAAAAGCCATCGTATTCTCTGATTTCATCAGCTTCTACCTCAGATATGACTTTAGTAACAATGGCAGCCTCTTCGGTACGATTCTCACTTTCGTATTTGGTACGTAGATATGATAATGCCTGAACCTTATCCCATCCATTTTCTTTTGCCAATCGCTTGGCCTCTTTTTTGATATCCTTTTCGCTGTCCAATCAACTACCGCCTCCAGCAGACGATGTTGATGACGATGACGATGATGTCGAATTACGTGGGAAGGCCGAGGTAGGATTTGGTGGGGTACATTGCATACCTATTGCAATTGTTGGACATGATGGTTGTTGACATGATGGATCACTTGGGTTTGTAGTACAATCAGATGGTTGTGGAGTAAAACATGATGGATCACTTGGGTTTGTACCACAAAAGCCACTATTGCCGAGGCCATTATCTCCTCCACCGCCATTGATTCCTCCTCCTACAGAAGCTCCATTAAAAGTTGTGGCATAGGCATCTATACTTGTGACTATATTGCCATTAACAATACCTGAAGATACTAGAGTGAGACAAGTCACTATCAAAACAAAAAATAATATAAATAAACCATGAGTATTCGTACTTTTATCCCCCATATCGTAAAATAATATTAGATCTGCTGTATATATGCAATACCATTTGCTGTTCTAATATGACTTTTGATCTTCTATTTCCACTAGTTGAAGAATTAGTAAGAATGCATGACGTTAAAAATCCATGACAAAAAGATAGTTTGGTTCTACCATAAATAACACTGCACGTCATCTATCCTATCCACTAATGCTGCTATTCTTGTTGTTGCTCTTGTCCTTGTCATTATACACTACCTGATAGTCTTTTATCATCTGGGCGTGTATGAATTACTTACTGTCATCCATTACAGGGGCTCTCTACACCCACTACACAAACTCCCATTTGCTTATTAGTCTCGCTGTCACCACTACTACTGCTACTGCTACTAATAATACCGTTAGAAGTAGGGCCAGAAGAAGATGCTTGTGCATTTATTGTTAATGAAGGTAGAATTAATATTCCGATTATACTAGCCAAAGCCAACGCAGCTATAACTAAAGCTATATTGAATGTGTAAATCCTTTGCTTACCCTCCATGCCTGTTGGGGTTTTTTCATATTTAGTATAAACTGCTGCGGATAAACATATTACATATAGTAAGACTTTTTTATGATTAATTAAATATGCTGCTTAGCTAAATAAGCCTCGCCATCTCTGTATGTATGTATATATACATATATGTATGTATGAAAAATAAGCAACGCAGTTGCATCCATGACTTGATCTGATAGCTGTGCTATAGCATCATCTTTCATTTTATCACGATTTCTTAATACTTGAATTCTTCTGCCTTGCTTTGTATATCTGTTCAAAATCTGATAATGATGTATTATCACTAGACTATTGACAGAATCGTTTACCTTATCTTGTATGTGTAAAATATATTTACAATGAAAGCATAGGAATGGCAAGTACTGGTCTCTCTATGAATAATAATACCAGCAGAAGAAAGAAGAAGAACCGAGATAAAAAGGATTTTTCACTTAATAATAAAATGCCAAAACAACAAAAAAGACACCAAAAACTGATGTAGTGGATATGTCTACAGGTATAATAGATATAGATAATACTCCTGACGTTGCTACTTGGAATAAGGAAATTCGCATTAAAAATGACACTGCAACGTGTAGTTGTTGATAGATTCCATGAACCAGAATAAATACAAACGCCACCAACTATTGGTATGGGTCTCAAAGATAGGAAAGCATCTAAAAAAGATTTGATTATAAATCCAGCCAATAGAAAAGAGGTAGAAGAGGCAATCGAGTCTAGATCTACATTAAAAGATGAAGCCATAGATTTGTCCCAATAATGTAACAGTCTACAAGTATACAGTAAAGGTACATGATGCTTATGTATATATGGAGGCCTATAAACAATGGCACAACCGTTGCGCATTTGCACGAAGTGCGGAGTAGTTTTCAACCCAAAATTCAGACCAAACAAAGATTGTCCATTATGTCATAGCGGATAGTATGTGCACATGCAAAATGCGCTTCAGTAAGCTTTCCTTCAATATAACCAGTTATGATATCTTTTGCATTAAAGTGGTCTAGGGCGATTGCCGGATCCGTAAAAGCAGATACTTTAAGCCCTGTCTATGTAATGCTGTCCATCCCCGCTGCTTCATATTCCTATAGTTTTGATATGATCGCCATTGTAGGATATAGGAGGACTGTCTCTTTGGTTTGACTAAAGAAGGTTGATATAACGATATTGAAAAGTTTGTTTGAGCACAAAAATAAGATATATAGAACATTGATAAAGGCAAAAGTGGCAAAAGGTTCTATTTTTCAGGTAACA
>JBKPMB010000297.1:0-3213 GCA_046731995.1 Thermoproteota archaeon
AATCTGGCCGCTCTTCTGGGATCCAATGTCCAGAGAGAGGAACTATGCCACCACGTACATCTGTAGCAAGTAACCTCATTGAATCTAATGCCGCTGTGCCAAAACTATACTGTCCACCAAGAGCTAAAACAGGCATCGGAATTTTAACCTTAGAATAATCTTTAATCTGTTCTGCACTTATTGGAAACGCTCTATAGTACTCAAAGCCGGCTCGCATTCCACCTGGAGCGGTATAATGACTAACATATTCGTCTATATCTTCTTTTGTGATAGCATCAGGATTATATGAATAATTTCTATAGAACCAAGTAAGGTATTCTCTTTCTTTTCCTTCAACAAGTGTTTCTGGTATATCCCGTACCATATGAAATGGAACGTGCCAAAGACGTGTTGAGTTTATCGCTGAACCTAATCCTGTAATCGGAACATCGAGAATAACCAAGCTCCTAACCTCACTGGGATGAGCAGCAGCATACAAAAATGCTACTGGTGCACCGACATCATGGCCAACTATAAATATGTTATTAAAGCCTAGCTGTGCAACTAACTGATGTATGTCTTCTGCTACAGTCTTGCCATCATATCCTGTAGCTGGTTTTGAAGAGTCTCCAAGCCCTCTTAGATCAGGTGCGACTACAGTATAATTCTTAGCCAGTGCAGGCATAATATTTCTCCACTCATACCATGTTTGTGGCCATCCATGCAGCAAGACTACAGGATCGCCATGACCACCTATCACGTAGTGAAGTTGAATACCGTTAACAGACGCCATATGATGCGAAAAGGTCACATTATCAATATCAAAAGAAATGTCTTTTGGAACAAGAGGTTGTTCTTGTGGTTGTTGTCGTTGTGCTATTGCAGTATGATTTTGGCTTAATATTAGTGAGCTAACAAATAATATGCCGGTTGCAACGATAAGAATCGTAGGAAATATTGCTGTCATATAAAATGACCTCATTTTTTACAGTAGCTTTGTAATCGATTCAAGAAATAAGACCACCATTCATCATGCTTGAACAACTTACCTGGTTCAAATCCAGTATGCAACAATCTTACACGTGTCTTGCTATCTGCGATTTCTTCTAGTTCCCATGTTACAACTGTTCTTGGAAAGTCAGGAGTATTATGCTCGTACCATGTATAAGACCCTTTCTTATTTGGAATAAATTCAATAATCATGTCTTCTGGGAAAAAGTCAAATTCTCTGCGTTCACGTTCTTTATCTTTATAAAAGCTGAACTTCACTTTTCCGCCTAATTTTGCTTCTAAAATTACGTGGTCTGGAAACCAATTTGTTAACTCCTTTGGATCAGTAATAGCTTTGAAAACAACTTCTGGTAAAGCATCGATTACTATTTTCTCTATAACGATTCTTTTCTCTACTTGTTGTTTGTCTTTTGACGACATCATTATGTTAAACACGTGACATTTATTTAAACATTTAAATAGTTATTTAACTACATAATCATTTATGGGTTCGCCATGGAAAGCATTGTCAGATGATAGTCGAAGAGGAATTCTGCTATTACTAAAAGATAGGGATATGACTCCCACTGAAATAGCTGAACATTTTAGTTTTACACTGCCTGCATTATCGTCACATTTACGCGTGTTAAAAGATGCAGATTTAATAACTGAAATCAAAAGGGGACAAAACAGATTCTATTCATTGAATCGTAAAACTGCCTCAGAGATAGTACGATTCTTCAATGATATATATGATTACAATTTGAACTCTTTGAAGGAATATGTTGAGAACAAGGAGAGCAAAACTGAGAGGAAGAGGAAGAGGAAGTAATGACTGGACCTTTAGAGCATCATAAAGTTGTTTCTAGTAACGAATGGCTCAAAGCTCGAAAGATGCTGCTAAAGAAGGAAAAAGATTTTACACTTTTGCGCGACCAGCTTAGCCAAGAGCGACGCGACCTTCCTTGGACAGCAGTTGATAAAGAGTATATCTTTGAAGGACCCAATGGAAAAGAAAGTCTATCAGAGCTTTTTGATGGGAGAAGCCAATTAATAGTCTATCATTTTATGTTTGATCCGGGCTGGGACGCAGGATGTCCGAGTTACTCATTTTGGGCTGATAATTTCAATGGAATAATTGTGCATTTAAACCAAAGAGATGTTATCATGGTCGCTGTCTCCAAGGCTCCCTATAATAAGTTGGCAGCTTATAAGAAGCGTTTGGGCTGGAATTTCAAATGGGTTTCTTCATATGATACAGATTTCAATTTTGATTATAACGTATCATTTAGACCAGAAGAGGTAGTCAAGAAAGAAGGCATGTACAACTTCACTATACAAGATCCTCTTAGTACAGAACGGGAGGGCGTCAGCGTTTTTTAAAGATCCTGAAGATCACATATTTTGCACGTATTCAGCTTATGCTTACTTCTATGCCATCATCATGTTCTTCCTCGACTAATTCTACTACTAATACGACTTCTGGCTTCGTGCCTAAACTCTAAAAAACTCGGTTTATTGCTATAATTTCTCCTGTTTCCTCTTCTTGCTCTTCCTCTAGCTGATCTTTGTCTTCGTTATAGTCTATCTCATTCGATTCATTTTCATCTCCGCCATTAGAAGGGGTGCTTATTCTCTCTGGATTTCTGAGATACAGATGTTATCACACCATTTACCACAGTAGCATTGGCAAGTAGATCAAGTTTCATAGGTATTGGTATAGGGTATATAAAGTTAAAAGTTGCTATTTTCTAAGTAGCTTAAACGCATGATCGCCAGTGCCTGTTCTAAAGTAGTGCGTTATCCATAAAAGTGCAAGCGGTTCAAGAAGTCTGGCAGCCTCTATTCCTCCAATATCTATTGTTTCCCAACCAAATTTTGTGAGAATATTATCTATTACATCTTTCTTGACATCTTCATCATTTCCACATATAAACATGGTAGGTGGTCCACCAGGAAAATTTGGATGTACCATATGAGGATTTCCAACGATATTGAATGCTTTTACAACTTTGGAATTAGGCAGCATGCGTTGAACAGTCTCGCCAGCTGAGTCTGTATAACCTACTGCTAGTATTGGTGGCATTCCTTCAGAAAAATCCAAAGGATTAGTAACATCAATAACAACTTTTCCAGCAAAATTCTGAGGATCAACCATTCTAATAGCGTCAGCAGTTCCAGCCCACGAAGTTGCAAGGACATTTAGTTCGCCAAACGATGCTGCTTCCGCAAATGTTCCTGATG
>JBKPMB010000298.1:0-10597 GCA_046731995.1 Thermoproteota archaeon
CACACCCTGTCAATTAGTACACAAACTGTAGGCACACGAGCAATGTACCATATGAAAAACATACCCTTTATTTACAATGAAATCGAACTGTTACAATGGTCTGGCATTCAACTCCTGACCAAATTCTTATTCAAGATAGAGAGTTCAAAACAACTCATAAAAAACGGGGAATCAGAGATCTCTCCAGAACTAATAAAGAAGACATAGACGTTCAGAATGATGTTTCCAAACAGAGCAGAACTTTATGTTCTATGTGCAAGAGAAATGACAAGATAGTAACTGATCCTGAATCAGGTGAGATCATTTGTGGCAACTGTGGTATGGTAATATCGGATAAAGTCGAAGATACAAGTCATTTAGAGCGGCATATATTTCGCGAAGGGCAGATAGATGATACAAGAGCTAGAACAGGAGCCCCAACTTCATTAGCTCGTCATGATATGGGACTTGCTACCGTGATAGGTAGAGACAATAGAGATGCTAGTGGACAGAAAATAGATCCAGCAATTAATTCAGCAATGCAAAGGTTAAGGGCTTGGGACTTCAGAGTGCAACAAAATAATACTCCATCAGACAGAAATTTGAGGACAGCTTTTAAGCTCCTCGATACACTAAAAGACAAACTTGGACTACCAGATCCAATAGTTGAGAAAATAGCCTATATCTACAGAAAGGCTCAAGAAAGAGGTTTTGTACGTGGAAGAAGTATACCTGCAGTACTTGCCGCTGCTGTATATATTGCATATAGGGACTTGGAAGTTCCAAAAACTATGAAAGATATTGCTATAGCTAGTAATGTAAAACTAAAGAATATTGCAAGAGTATACAGGCAGTTGATACTTGAACTTAACTATAAAGTTCCAAATCCTGATCCAGTCAAGTGCATTGCTAAAGTTGCAAACAACACTAACCTATCTGAAAAGACAAAACGTCAAGCATTTAACATCATGAAACAAGTCACAGAAAATGAAATATCTGCTGGTAAAGATCCAATGGGAGTAGCAGCTACTGTTCTTTATATATCATCTATAAAAACTGGTGAGAACATTAGCCAAAAAGACATATCTAATGCAGCTGGAATAACAGACGTTACCTTAAGAAATAGGTTTAAAGATTTAAAAAATCAAATAACTGTACTAAATTAGAAGATATTGCTAATGCATGTTTTTTGTTAAGCAATGTGTGCTCAGGGATGTCTTAAGGTATTTCCGAGGTCGGTTCCAGCAATCAATGCGAGTACTAGACACTGCATTACACTAGCTTCCATCTATTATTTTTTAAATAACATCTCAGCTAACTGTGTTGTATCTCTTATGCAATGTAAAGTGTTACCAACCTTTTTAGGAAAAGTTTTAACAGATCACATGGTAGAAAAAGAATAACAACGACAAACGTGACGACAGAGTTAATCAATCTGCATACTAAGGACTATAGTGGTAAGAGTGGTTACTTTTATTATAAGCAGAAATGTGGGTCAAGATTTGAATATATAGGTTGCAAGGTTAGGTTTCAACCCTGGGAATCATCGATATGGTGCAATCCATATCATAATCAGCTAAACAAGTTAGCACGTGTGATGGTAATTCAATTATACAGAGAATACATATACAAAAAGCCTGAGTTAATAGCAAAGATACCACGAATTAAAGGCAAAGTGTTAGCATGTTGGTGTACACCTGAACTATGTCATGGTGACGTACTAATTGAGTTATTGAATAAGCAAATAAGCTAGCTGCATTATATAAAAAAGCTTTGTGTCAGATATCTGGTGTTAGCATATTTTCTTTCTTCCTTCTTGTTATGCTAGTCAAGATCTTAAATAAACATGATGCTATGGATCTCGTATTCAAACTGACCAGTTATTTGTGATGACATGTATGATAGGAAGAGAAAAAATTATTTTATTCACCTCCTTACGTTTGTGATAGAATTTTAGAATCATTAATGGAAGAAGGAAAAGAGGAAGCTTGATTTCTACCACTTAATCTGTTTTTGCAAAGCATCTATTCGATTACTCTTTGGTTTGGCCAACGCTCTAAGTAATGGAATAGCTATACCACATTTTTGACACTTGACAAAACCATCGGATATCTCAAGGGCTTCTATGTAGATTTAGAAGACTTCCAATCAGCTTTAATTGGTGCTGATTTTCCTCCTTTTAATTTTTGTATATAGTTATAGGCTGATAGTGCTGCAATACTTCCTTGACCGGCGGATATCACAGCTTGTTTATATGGTACATCCGTAACATCACCGGCTGCGAATATTCCCTGCCTAGATGTAGCACAATATTTGTCTACGATGATTTCATTGTTGCTATTTAATTGAACCAAATCTTTTACAAAATCTGTCTTTGCAATATATCCCATTTCCACAAATACACCATCTATATCAAGTTTGGATTCGGATGATGATAATGAGGATGAGGATGAGGACGAAGCTGATTTGGTCGTCTTGGCATCAGTAATAGTTAACGAGTCAACCTTTGATGTACCATTGATTGCTTTTACAATTGAATTAGGCATAAATGATACATTCTCTTCACGTTGCAGTAATCTAATAGTTTCTTCTGTACCTATTAGAGTATTGGTTTGATGAATTATGTATACTTTTGAAGCTATTCCTTTAAGAAATAATGCAGCATCCAGAGATGGATCACCAATGCCAACTACTGCTACTGTCTTCTGCTTAAATAAAGGACCATCACAAACAGCACAATAAGAAACTCCTTTTCCCTTCAACTCTTGTTCTCCAGATACATTTAGATCTCTTGGAGTTTTACCAAAGGCAAGTATTATTGCAGATGCTACATATTCATTATTGCCACTTGTTATTATTTTAAAATTCTTAGGTTTATTGTTGTCTTCTTCTTGTCTATATTCTGTTACGGAAGTAACTTCTTCATATGCAAATTTTGTTCCAAAACTCCTAGCTTGTTCTTCAAATTTAGTCATAAGTTCATATCCACCTATATGATCAAATGCAGGATAGTTTTCTATGTCATTTGTTAAAAGCGCCTGTCCTCCGATGTCTTTTGTAATTAATAGCGTATCTAGACCCTGGCGGCTAGCATACAGCGCTGCCGATAGACCAGCAGAGGCCCCTCCAATGATTATGACATCCCATTGTTCTAACGAATGTGGCATTGAAACTTCTGTTCAAAGAAGTAACACAATCAAAATAATAACCTTGCCTGATAATACTATACAATTGCAAGAGCTTGTGCCATGGTATTACCAATACTGGAGTAATATGGAAGATTACAAAGATATCCAGCAGCTGAATAGGATAAGTACTAAAATATGAAAAATTAAGATAATTTAGAAACACACAGTTAGTCTATATGTCACAGATAACAAGACTTTGCAGTATCTTGATTTCAAAATGCAAGCATTCTTCAACAACCAGTAGTTGCCATTCTCGTTTCCATCATATGAGAATATACAAATAAGTTAGCCAAAATGTATCAAAGGTATATATCAAATAGTGTGCAGCTACGAGACAACATGAAGAGCTTCAATGATTGGTGGAAGACGGTTCCAGAGGATCTTAGGAGCAAATCACGTAATGGAGATGAAGCAAATAAACCAATGCTAAATCAAGTTAACGACACTCTCTTGAATCTCCAACTAGCCGGCAAGCATGATGCAAAGCCAACTCCTGAAGAGCTAAAAGATTGGCTACATAGCGGTCAAGTAGATGTCCTTAAGATAAGTACAAAATAGCCGCAGAAAAGATACGTAACAATTCTATTTTTCTTTTCATTTAGTTACGGTTAAAGCTAACTTCCATGAATAACTATTATTGTTGAACAAGACTGGTGTTACGTCCCAAGCGTGGAAATTGAACACCTTCACAAAACAAGCACGGTGAAATTGAACATTTGAGCACGGAAGTTGATCACAATAATATTGACAAGGAAAAGGAAAGAGATAGAATTGATTGGCGCAGAAGCAAGGTCCGAGAACTGAGTAGCCAAGGAAATAGCCAGAGAGAGATAGCACAAGTGCTGCAAGTATCAAATGGTACTGTAAACAAAGATCTATTCATTCTAAGACAGCAAGCTAAAGATAATATCAAAAAATACATTGACGAGCGGCTGCCAGAAGAGTATGAGAAATGTCTTGTTGGAATAAATTCAATCTTAAAAGAAGCATGGAGTACAGCACAGCAAACAGAAGACAAAAGAGAGAGGATACAGGCATTATCACTAGCAAAGGAGTGTTATACTATGAAGCTTGATCTGTTGACAAATGCTATTGTTGTTGATGATGCCATTAGGTTTGTATCTTCTAAGGCCAACGCAAATCTAAAATCATCTATAGAAGGTGATAAAGAGAAATCAAGCGAAGCTGATTATGATGAAGATCAAAATCATCTAGAAAAGCACGAGCAAGAAGAGGAAACCGGGCAGATGACCATAAATCAGGTTTTTTGAATTCACGTTGATTTCAATTATCAGTGTAGCAAAACAGGCTTGGCGTCAACTTTAATACGGAATAGAGTATATGGCTTACGCCTTAGATCACGCCGCTCCTTATTGAACTTGGCCTGGCGGTGTAACTGGTTTGCAGTGACATACAGATATCCATCAGTGGCAAGCGCTAGTGTATCTGGCCACAAAAGACGAGGATCATGTACTACAGTCTCCCACTTACCATTTTGACCTCTTCTTAGTATGGCATTGTGTTCATAATTAGTAGAGTAGATGTAACCTGCTGCATCAGATTCAAGGCCGTCTGCTCCTCCTCCTCTATCACCTTCATCAGCCACTGTGGCACCAACCTTTTGCTCATCTAGTGATTTGTCAGCTAGTGTATCTGTTGATACGCTGTAGAGCTTGCGGCTGCCAAGCGGGCAGTAATACAAACGAGATCCATCTGAGCTAATTGCTATACCATCTGCTCCCATACCAGCACCTTGCTTTATCTGGTCATCTTGCTGATACTCTAAAAATGGTCTACCTTCAACAATTGGAAGAAAGGTTTTCAATTGCTCAGGCTTAGTCGAAGGATGGTCATGTAGTCGACGCCAGCTAACTTCGGAGTCTAAATCCACAACAATAATTCCATTAGGTCCATTTTGCGAAGAATCTGTAATAAAGGCCATGCCTTTACTGCCGCGTCGTAAATCAAAGCGAACATCATTAAGATAAGTAGTTGGCAGAGCTATATCTTGCGGAAAGAGAATCTTCTTGATAACTTTGTTTGTGGCCAAGTCCACGCATACAAGCTTGGGTCCTCCATACTTGGTTGGCTGAAACATAGGACTACCTGTATCTAAAATCCATAAACGGTCTGCTGGATCGACTACTACTGATTGTACAGATACAAGAGCCGCTGCTAGATCATTTGGGTTAGTTTGATTTGTAGCTTCATCTGGATAGGGAACTGCATTTCCTCCATCACGTATTTCTGAGACTGTAAATGGGACTTCATCGCCCCACTTTGGAAAGTTTACAAAAATGCGTCCTTGATGTGACACTGTTACACCTGTTGGCATTGCACCATTAAAGTGAGCTACTGGTTCTAACTCTCCCACAGGCTCATCTGCTGGCAAATTCTTTTGCTCCTGACTTGAAGTATTAGTCATTGCCTCTCACACGGTGTAGAGTTGGACAACTCTTGTACCATGATATGTACTAACGCTTTCATAATTGGTCTTTTATGATTCACATAAACTATAAGAATTGTACCTAATTGAATTATATCTGTAAATTGTAATAAGAAATATACACAGACTATGAAGCCCAAAAAGTGTGATGCATGAAAAGCCCAGTAGAAGAAGAAGGTGCTGCATCCCATGGCAAAGACATAACATTAAGTTATCTTCTGTTAAAAAAACTCTCAAATCATTAGGTCCTGGCATAATAACAGGAGCATCTGATGATGATCCGTCTACTATAGCAACGTTTTCTCAAGCTGGTGCACAGTTTGGATTGGGAATGTTATGGCTTGCTTTATTTCAATATCCTATGAAGGTAGTAATTCAGGAGATATGTGCTAGGATAGGTCTTGTATCAGGTAAAGGTCTATCCTCAGCTATAAAAAAGCGGTATTCAAAGAATGTTGTGTTACCACTTACGATTCTTCTTATTATTGCAAATACAATAAACATAGGTGCAGACATTGGTGCTATGTCAGCATCGATTAGACTTGTATTCCCTCACTTACCTGTTATTGTAGCGGCTATTTCTTTTACTGCGTTCATTATTCTCTCAGAAGTTTTTGTGACTTATAGCAAATATGTAAAGATTCTGAAATATCTCACTTTCTCTTTATTTGCATATATTGCAACTGCTATAATTGTAGGTGGCAATTGGAATCAAATACTTGCTGCAACCGTAATTCCACACATTGAATTTACTCCTGCATTTGCAATGATGTTTGTGGCTATGTTTGGTACAGCAATCTCTCCGTATCTATTTTTTTGGCAGGCTTCAGAAGAAGCTGAAGAAGAGGTAGAAAAACATAAGATAAAGGAAGATTGGCAAAGGTAAACCCAAGGTGTCAAAGAAGGACATTAGATTGATGAGACAAGATACTGCAATAGGTATGGCATTCTCACAAATTATTATGTGGGCCATAATAACAACAACTGCTGGTAGCCTCCATACTCATGGTATAACAGATATACAAAGCGCAGATCAAGCTGCAAAGGCACTACAGCCTCTACTGAGGACATTTCCTCAAGCAGGCGAAATATCTAAAACTATTTTTGCTATTGGCATAATTGGTACTGGGCTTTTAGCTGTACCTGTGTTGGCAGGGTCTTCTGGCTATGCTCTATCAGATGTGTTTGGATGGAATGAAGGGCTAAGCAAGACTTTCAGACAAGACAAGGGATTTTACTTAATCATTGCTGCTTCTACATTGATAGGATTATGGATTAATTTTATGAACATAGATCCGATAAAAGCGTTAGTATACGCTGCTGTTATTAATGGTATTATTGCGGTTCCGATCCTTTTTGCGGTTATGAAGTTGGCAAATGATAAGAAACTCTTAGGAGATAAGACTAACAGTCGCCTGTATAATGTAATTGGATGGTTAACCTTTGGTATAATGGGGTTGTCAATTATCATAATGCTTGTAAGTTGGGGTAAACAGTAACGTTATGTGTTCAACCAATACCATTTGATAACAAGCATGTCAGTCAGAGGATAGGCAAAAGATACCATTGGACATAGAGAGTAATGAGCCTCATGATTGTCCAACACAGAGATCAACAGCAGCAACAAGGAGTGCCACAACAGCAATCACAACAAATGCAAAGGCGCTGCCACCAATGTAACAAAGGCTGCGGACACGAAATATACTTTGATGCAAATAACAAGAGCCAAAGCGGTAAATTCATTCCACTAGACAAAGAAACAGGGCTGCCACACCACCACTATTTCGAAGAGCGTTATACGTAGTAATGCCAGCACATATGAGCGGTGCAGCATCTGTATATGAAAGATCCTTAGGAATTTCTGCTAAAGCTATTATTGGCGCAATCATATAGTCTGAATATCCACCATCATAGGAAATTCCCGACACCTGTGCATACTTACACATAAGAAAATCTCCACGTCTACAGGATTCACAATTACCACAATGACCTCCATACCAGCCAACAGCTACTCTCTGTCCAGGTTTCCACTCAGTAACATCTTTGCCTACTTCATCTACTATACCTGCTACTTCATGTCCAGGAACCCTTGGGTATTTAATTCCTGGAAATAATCCCTCTTTAGTAGCAGAATCACTATGGCATACACCGCATGCTTGGACTTTGATGCGTACTTGTCCCTCACTGGGTTCTGGAATATCTCTGTCCACAATTTCAAAAGGGCCATTAGCTTTAGAAACTTGAATTGAACGCATATGTACGATAATATTAGACTATTATAAAGCATTAGTACGCTAGAATCCATGCTACTACAAAGGGAGAATAATTCGTATATGACAGATAGATAAAGCTAAAAATTTAAAGCACGTAATATTTACGAGGCAAAAAATTAAACTTTGAGCACGAAAATTAAAGCTAACGAAATACAATGGCATAGGTACAAAGTTATTGAAATGAGAGCTAGAGGTATGAGCCAAGCAGACACTGCAAGTATCAGAGGCTTCAATTAGCTTGGATATGCAATACCTACGCAAGCAGGATAAAGAATCCTTTAGGGAGTATGTAACAGAGCACTTACCTGAACAATACCAGGTATGTCTTACAGCCCAAGACGAAATAATTAAGCGTGCATTTGACATATTGGAAAATTCGCATGACAGTAGAGAAAAGCTGCAGCCATAAACTATAGATATAGTTTAAGATAGGTTGCGCTATTAGGTATAGCAACAGTGGTGCAGATGTTGCCGCTAATACTCCTTTATGCTGTACAATTATTGCTAAAATAATAACCGTGAGAAAATAACCTGTAATTATAATAAATGTTTTATACTTTTACGTGTGTTGGAAATATCTGCGACTACATAAGCTTTTTTACTATAATACTTATCCTGCACAAGACTATAAACGGTGATGTAGAAAAACTAAGGACAAAATTGAGAGATATGTTTCTTCTATCTGATCTTAATGGAAAAGCTACATAAGCAAATATCTGAACCCCATTACATGCGGTGTCGGAATCCCACAGAATAATCGCTCTAATATAAAAAAAGAAAGGGTCTAGAGACTATCGAACCCAACATGATATAGCTCTTTGAGTCAGCTCTCTTCCTTTTCTTCTTTAATTCGCCAAGAACCCTTTTCTTTATCCTCTACTTTCTCTACAGGTTTTTGCTGAGCCTTGTCAAGGTTTCTTGTACCTGTCTCTTCCGCAGAATAGATATCTGCTTTATCAATGCTTTTATTTTCATTCAATGAAGTCCCAGAACTGACAACTGTATAGTTGGAGACGTTATTATCTTCAGCAGTATTTGGTGTTGCTGTCGTTGCAGCAGTTCGTTGGATTACAGACTCATCACTCTTTATTTGTCCTTTAGCTATATCAGCTCCAGTTCTATTCCTTTGGGCTCCTGTTCCTTTGGCTATGCTTGCTCTTGCTATGTCACCAGTATCTGTTATATCTCTAGGTGTATCGCCAACGTTAATTACGGATCCAGTAGCAGCATCCTGAATGTTCTTTTTACTACTTTTGGAGTCCTTATTTCCCTTCATAGTATCTTCTGTATTCATACTGCTGTGTTCACAAATGTACAATGTATCAAATACAATATTAATAGCACCATGTATGGGAGAAGAAATCAAATCGACCTACCTATGACGAAGATCAGCTAAAGCAGGGAGAAAACCAAACTAGGGAACTAACAATCATGTCTAATTTTATCCATCACTCAATATCCATCAACCAACTAACCCTGATCTTTTAGCTTTCGACTATGGACTCAACTGATTTGCTTGCAGAAGGTTACCTAATGATAATATTTGTTCCTCGGTTATTCCATTGCTTTTTAACTTGGCTAGGTATTATTGACAAAGTGACTATAGTTGATATTCTTTAATTTTTGGAGCATGACTTTCTGACCATTTTCTTCCTCTATCTGCAAGTAATTCAAAACTCTCTCTAAACCTAGGGTAATTCCATTCTTTTCTTATGCCGTAAATAACTGACTTGGTCATTTCCCATTCTGCTTGTACATCGCCATATCTATCAAAATACAAGTTATCATTAAGAAAACCGTATTCTATTAATACGCCTGCTAACTCAAATTTTGATGTAAACCTTTCAAATAATTGAGCTTCCTTACTTCCTTGTGGATATTTATCTCTGAATTCTTCATAGTTTGTCGTTTGTTTATATTGTCCCCAAAACCATTCCGCTGCTTCAAAATCATAACTTGTATCGTATAGCTCAGCTACCTTTTACAGCACGTTAACATCATCTCTAGTTGCTGTTGATACGATTGCTTGTCTTGTTTTTCTTGCTTTGTTCTTTTTAGAAGATAATGATAATCTTTTGCTAGCTTTTGCCATATTGTGGACTATGCTCAAAGGTAAGAAGGTAAAGAGCAACAATGGAAAAGATGTTGGTCAGATCAAAGAGGTATCAATATACAAAGGAATATGATATACTACTAAATAATTCTCGATCATATGAATGTGCATCTACTTTATGAAACAACCATTTAATAATCTAACTCCCCAAGGAAGCATCATCTGAATATAATAACCAATCCGAACAGGATATTAACCAATTAAGATAGAGCTTCACCGTTAACTTATAGTCCACTCCGTGTTCCAATAAGCAAAATGATAAAGCTAAGTACGTAAGTAATTATTACTGTTAAGCGTGAAAATGGAACACCTCCTTAATTTCATGCATAGGGAATGGAACATTTGAGCTCAGATGTGGAACAGCAAAATCACCAAGTGCAATGGCGAAGACATAAAGTGCAAGAGCTTTGCAGCAAAGGATACATCTATCTCAGAAATCCAAAGATAAGAACGTCTAACTGCTATTTCCAGTCCATCAAAAATTGTTCATCAATGCTTTTTGTTGCTCTACCCAAAATCATGAACTTGAAAAGCATATCAATACATGCGTCATATTCTTCTTCGTTAGTGTTTATTAATCCCGCACACTTAAGCATTG
>JBKPMB010000299.1:0-5393 GCA_046731995.1 Thermoproteota archaeon
AGCTATAAGCCCTGGTGCTATAGCTTTGACCCTTATTCCCTTTTGTGCTAGTTGGAACGCAACAGTTTTGGTTAGAGCCTTTACTTCTGCTCTCGAGGAAGTGAACGGATCTACACCAGGCATTGAAAAAGTATATTCATCTGCTCCGGATCTGGTAATTGAATCATAAGAAGACGATATATTAATAATAGCATAAGTAGTATTATTATTTACTGCTATTTTGTTTCCTTTGCTCTCTTGTTCTTGCGTAGTACTGGATACAATCATCCTCTTAGCTGCTTCTCTAATGCATAGGTACAAACCTTTTAGGCTTGTATCTGCAATTTCGTATTCCTCTAAAGTAAAGTAATATGATGCTTGTTTATATCTAGAAGTATCTAAAATAGTGGAAGACGATGAAGATGATTGAGACACATGATCCTTTTCTCATGTAGCTGGTTTTTCTGCTCTAGATGCATTATTTACTAGTACATCAATTCTTCCAAAAATATTAATAGTTTGCTCCATTAGATAAACGCAGGTATGTTCTTGTGAAACATCTCCAACAACATATGCAACTTTACTATTTTGATTATTATCCGCAATTATCTTCGAGATCTCTTCTGCAGTATTCTTTAGTTTTTCTTCTTTCTCAAAATCATTTATCATTACGCAGTAACCGTTTTTAGCAAATTCTTTAGCAATAGCTTTGCCTATGCCTCGACCTGCACCGGTGACTACAGCCACTTTAAAATTATTATTACTACTATCACTACCATCGTACGTCGGCCTCACAAGTTATAATATTTAAAATAAACTATTTGTATGTACATGATTTGTTACTGTAACTGATTATTACCCACACAAATAGAAATATCTCAGTACATTTAGGTCTTTGCTAGATACACTGATCCAAATAGCTAGACGTGGACAGATATCACAGTCGTTAAGATTAACATGAGTAAGCAGTTATATTTAACCAAAATCTAGAGAAAAAATAAACAGGATAATCAAGGTATGTCTTGACACATCTGTAAATCTTTATAGAGAAAGAATTATGAAAGTTTACTTCGACCATTTATTACTGATTTGTACCTGCGGCTCCTTGTTCATATTCAGTACCAGTTTCGGCAGATCCAGCTGCTCCTTTTGCCATACCGCTTCTCCTAGCTCTTTCTTGTGCAGCTTCTGGATTCGGAACTTCTTTCCCTGATTCAACAATATGTTCAGTCATTTCTCTCTTTACGGCTGTTGGTTCGTGCTCCTTTATTTTAGCAGGAGTCATTGGTTCTTTCTCTCTATATTCTGTCAACGGATCATCCTTTCTGCCAACCTCTGTACCAGGACGACCTTCTTCAAATTCGCTGGTTTGTGCACCGCTACCAGTAGAAGAGGTAACACCACCAACGGTTTCTTTGGTAGTACTTGTTACTTTGTCTTTAGCATCAGTCATTTTATCTTTAGTAGCCTCTACTCCTTCCTTAGTAGTACTTGTTACTTTGTCTTTAGCGCCCATTACTTTTTCCTTGACCTTATCTGCGATATTTCCCATTTGTATATGATATACCACACAAGATATTAATCAATATGCATAAGACATTTATAGAAATATACTATAGAACATTATGTGATGGTAAATTGCAATAGCAAGGGTTTGTTTACTTCCAGATTCCAGCAAGCTTCTCCCATTCTTCCTCATCACCGACTTCATCTTCTAAAAGCTCTTCAAACATTTCATGTGTAACTAAATCAGTCATCCTATATTTTTCTGCCAGTCTATTGTAGGTTTCTATAGCACACGCTTCTGAATCAAGCACAGCTTGGATTACCTGTTTTATATCTGCGGGATTATCTGGTGGCTGCTTATATCCACAACCTGATGTTTCTAATAATTTGCTAGGATCCATTGTAGGTGTTCCACCTAATTGTATTATCCTATTTGCAATTTTTTCTGCATGTCCTAATTCATCATTTGATTGTTCAATCAGTATATCTCTTATAGTATCTGAATCCAAGCCCCTAATCCATTGTGCAGTTAACCAATACTGGTAATGTGCAAGCCATTCATCTGCATATGCTTTGCTTAGATCTTGGATGACTTCAGCAACATTAGCTTTTACTATTTGCCTAGCTTTTCTACCCAATTACCTATATCACTATACTACAATGAGAATTATATTAAATAAGGCTTATACTAATAGTCAATTTTTGACATGTGAAAAATTAGAGATCAGATAATGCAGACTTCGATTCAATAAGACAAAAAGCCCATAAACAGTGGAAAATATTTGTGCTCTTGCCAGTGTTCAGACCTATTACTGGTATTCCCAGTTATTTGAATCTAATAGTTCTCAGCACATCATTTGCTAGGATTAATAACAATGGAAAATTCCATAGTTGGCATGATGGACCTTGGAAGCCCAAGGATTTTTGTTACCTATGGAAAGATAGATCTGGTCCATCACTACAATAAAGTCAATAATCTGTATATAAATAATACGGTCACTCGTCTATCACTATTATTAAATTGATGAGTTATGATTATAAATTAGATTCAATCCTAACAAGGTGGCATGTAATGCTTATGTCTAGTAAAGGCATCATAAATCCATAGCATATAATATGCTTGACCATACTTCCAAACTATTAATTTTAAGGTTAGTTATCACGTCTGAATTTTATTGATTTTTCATTTAGCTGTTCCCACATGTATCCTTTTTCTTGTAAATATTGCGTTATATCTCCCTTATATCCTGTTACGCCTTCTAGATTACTGCTTTTACTATTTGTATTGTCACTGTCATGGCTCGCATCAGAATTATCCTTATTATTAATTGTCATATTTCCACCCAAATATATGGCTATACCTGTGGCATAATCTATTTTCCAAAGTTCTTTGTTGAGATTCACTCTGACGTGTTCTACCATTTCTTCCATTATATGATAAATATGAGTCTATGTCTCGACTTACTAAAGTTGCATCGAAGTATTCTCTGAATTTTAATATCAAAATTGTGGCACGTGAGTATAGCTGCTGGCAGATTCACCGATCAAGGTCCTTGGATGGCTGTAGATGCTGTGGTGGAGTCTTTAATTTCTATTGGTGACAGAATGTGGCCTTCTTCTTCTAGTCTTTTCCTTACAGATGAATACATTTGTATGGCCTGGTCTATTGCCTCTTGCTGATTTTTACCAAGCACATGAACCGTCACACGAGCGCCCTTTGCAGATTGCTCAATTTTGACACTATGTGAAAATTGAGATGGAAATTCTATTCGTTCCTCTTCACTCATAGAGTATATCGTATAACATTGTTTCCTCTAATTTAGTTTTCCACTTTAGATTCAAGCAAAAGTGCACAAGTTAATAAAATACATATATCAATCAAGATAAATCTAGTGTTTGCAGATGATGACGAACTATAAAAGATAGTCAACTACTTCAAGCAAGAATTCTTTACATAGTTGAAGACCAGTCCTTATTGCAGTAATTAATAAAAGAAGATAGAATAACCATATCAAGATTAATATTGAAATTTTTGTCCTTCTTCAACCTCTCTACCTTCGATTGATGAAGATATATTCCCCATTTTTTCATTTTCCTTGCGGCTTTTCCTCTTTTTTATCTTGGGCTTTATATCCCTCATTCGAGTATCATTTGTTATTTATAACCAATAAATATGATATAACTTAACGAATCATTATATTCAATAAGCATCATTCAATATAAATGGTATTTGACAATGGCTCTCCTATCCAATATACACCAAAAAGCTCAATTTTTAGACTTAAGCTTATCTGGTACCCAAGATACATGATAGCTGTTACCTACAACCACAACACAATGACAAAACTTGGAATCCATTAACTGGTAGTACGGCCTTAGGGTTTGCGATTGGAATCACGAAAGGATAAGGTAACTGTAAACTATTATAATGTGTCCATCCATATATTACACATATGGTTTGTTGGGCCTTAACTAAGGAATTAGGCAAGAGATCCAGGGAATTCTTTGAATTTGTATTACCAGCTATAGACATAGTAGAAGAGACAAACGATTTAGTTATTAAAATTGATTTGCCAGGTTTTACTAAGGAGAATATCGATCTTAGAATTGTAGGAGATATACTAACAATTGATGCAAAAAGAGAAGAACCAGAACAGCATATCAGAACACAATATTATAAGCAAAGACCTCTTAATATAAGCAAAAAAGTGGTATTGCCTATATCTACCGAAGATTATGAAAAAGCAGTTGGAAAAGCAAAATACGAGGATGGTGTAGTTACATTGAGAATTCCAATTCCAAAATCTGGCTATATTCCTATAACGTAACGTAACTTAACGAAATTGGTGCATTATTTACCGTGTTTGAAAAGTACCATGATCATCTCTTGTATTAGTTGATGTATCTATTGTTCTGTTAGGCTACGAAGTGTCGATCAGGATGTTTTGATACTTGTTGGAATGCTTTTATGGTGTTGCCACTTATTTTCGAAAGTTCTTTTGCTAATCTGAACTGTTAAGATCTCTCTGACTTCAGTACCGGACTTAGGGTTATGCTGTTCAGCAGCTTTTTTGCCTATTCACAACTATAACAAAACAAAAAGGCTTATAGCTAAGTATTTAGATATACTGGTATGGTTAGTACCACTGCTGCCAGAGATCGAACAGAAAAACTAGGGATTACCTTACCCATATCGTTGTTACAGAAAATTGATAACAAGCGTGGCGATATTCCCCGCAGCACATTCATTCGAAGAGCGGTGGAGAGTTATCTAAGAGGAAGCAAAAGGTGACGGGTCATGTTTGATTTTATTAAAAAAACTAAAAACTGTATATGAAATCCCTGAGCCTTTGAGTGTAAGAGAACGAGCCCTCAAAGTTTTCTCAAGGATTGAGGGATTAGAGGATATCAAGGAGATGATGCTACGAGCATTAGAATCTTCTGAGAGGGCACACACATTGTTAACTGCCCACCCGCATCCGCTAAGTCATTATTCATGTTACAGATAGAAAAATTGATGCAATCAAAAAATATACTTTGCGGAAGGAGCTGCAACAACTAAAGCAGGATTACAGAGGTTTATAGCTGAAAACCAGGATAAAGAGATTATCATAATAGATGAGATTGACAAAATGGCAATGAAAGATCAAGAAGGTTTACTGACTATCATGGAAAGAGGTGAATTTGTGAGTACTAAGGTCAGAAACACAAAAACTGTGAGAGCGAACATTGTAATATTTGCAACATCAAATGACACAGAGCGACTGATCAAACCATTGATCAGTAGATTCACTGTTTTTGAAATCCTACCATACACATATGAGGAATTCGAAGTAATAGCACTGAGATTAATTAAGAAGCTTCATCTAAATGCTGTAATACAGATAGCCTCATCAGTTTGGAAAACG
>JBKPMB010000300.1:0-13750 GCA_046731995.1 Thermoproteota archaeon
ATGGCAGCAAAATATAAGATTCACAGAATTACAAATTAAAAAGGAGAAGCGTCAAAAGCTACACAATATTTTACATGACTAGATGACTTCTCAATTACTTTTAGTTGATTTTCCTTTTTTCTTTGACTTTTGGCCTTTGCCATTTCAGCAGTGTGTGAAAATGATTTTCTTTTATGTTAATTGCTAAATAATAGTAGCAGTTCATCATATTTGATTCCAATTTAATAATGGTACGTATCATTTGAGTACAAGATTTAATGCTAAATTTACTTCTTCGAAGTAACACTCATCATTAAAAGCAAAATACATAAGAGATTTGCTGACTTCCATAAAGATATCATATATTATATATCTATATATATCTATATATACACTAAGAGTGTTTTATAAGAATTTAAGTGTACGAATATCTTTATTGATGGTGTCATAGGTATTACTGAACATTTGCAGGTTGGAAATTTGATAACATATGAGCATCATAAGATCAAAGAATCCGCTCTTCCAAACGTAGTTTTTTTAGATGTTCAAACTACATTTGATCATATAATCACGTGTATCTAAATAAAATATGTTATTAATCCTTGACTGACTGATCAGATTTTTATATTCCAACAGTGTTTTCCATTTAGAATGGGTCGAGTTGATAAAGGTATTAATTGTAGTGTTCAAGACTGTGACAAAACAGCAGAACGTTCAATGAGTGGTAGCAAGGCAAGCATGGCAACGGATCTAATACTTAATTCATCAAATAGACGAGTGTATTTGTGTAGAGAGCACTACAAGGAATGGAAGAAGGCCACCAAAGAGGATCGTGAAAACGAAAGGGCTCGATGGGGATAGTAGTATTAATATTTTAATAGTTACTCCCATCGGATAGAGATTTGTTTTCATACTTTTCGAATATGCATATATTTCTCTTAAGCATCTAAGTGAACAACACTATAGAAGAAAAAACACAAATATACATGCTCTTGTAGATAATGAAATGATAGTTCATTGCAAATACTTCTACACATAATAAACACTATCAATTGTTTAGAACAAGCAGCAACCGAAAATAAACATATCATTTCTTCTTTTTGCATGTTATTGCAACAATTAGAAATGCAAAAGCCTTTAATTCAGCTCAATAGATACCTGTCTATCCAGTAACAAATATGCGTATTCTCCAATTACACTCAGACTTTATAGAATATGAACCTGTTTCTAAAGAAATTAATGATGCAGAAGAAAACGTATCTAAAAATAAAGTTCGATTAGAAGATCTTGTAGTTACATTAGTTTCTATAGAAGTTAATGATGACAAAGATATTGTAAAAAATGCTGTTAACGAGATTAAAAAATACATGGATACTGTAAAAAGTAATAGGCTGCTGATCTATCCTTATGCACACCTTAGCTCTTGCCTAGCTAGTCCTGCTACAGCTACTGAAATTATAAAATCAGTAGAGGATTTTTCAAAGGAAGTGATAGACGAGGTGCATAGAGCACCTTTTGGATGGACCAAGGCATTTCAAATTAAAGTCAAGGGACATCCATTGGCGGAAAATGCCAAAGTACTAACAAAACAATATTCGATCACTGCAGATGCCAAGAGTGATGTAGGTAGTACTGATACCGAAGAGAAAGTGTCATCTGCTTTAAAAGCGGAAGAACAATTACAATCATTTTGGTATGTCTTACAACCAGATGGGAAACTTACCCCTATAAACGAATATAAATTTAAAAATAATGAAAACAATTTGTACACTTTAGCAAATTATGAAATGGCAAAGAAGAGAACAACTGATGAACAGCCGCCACACGTTAGATTGATGAAGAAGATGGCAATAGCAGATTACGAACCATCGTCTGATGTAGGAAATATGCGCTATTATCCAAAAGGTAGATTGATGAAGTCCCTAATTGAACAATATGTTACCGAAAGGGTAATGGAATACGGCGGTATAGAAGTTGAAACACCAATAATGTATGATTCTAGACACCCCTCTATGGAAAGTTACTTTAATCGTTTTCCTGCACGACAATATAATGTCATTGCAGATGGCAAAAGACTCTTTTTGAGATTTGCAGCTTGTTTTGGTCAGTTTTTGATGGCTAAAGATTTCCAAATCTCATATAAGCATTTGCCATTGAGACTTTATGAGCTCACTCACTATAGTTTTAGAAGGGAGAAAAGTGGAGAGCTAGTTGGTCTACGACGTCTGAGGGCATTTAGTATGCCTGATTGCCATGCGATGTGCAAGGATCTAAGTCAGTCAAAGGAAGAATTGCTCAAGAGACTCGAATTGTCTATTAACGTAATTAGTGCCCTAGGATTGTGTATTGAAACGGATATAGAGATGGCAGTAAGGTGTACAGAGGACTTTTATAACGAAAACAAGGACTTTGTAAACGAACTAGTTAGCAGATTTGGAAGAGCAGTAATTGTAGAGATGTGGAAAGAGCGATTCTTTTACTTTACATTAAAATGGGAATTTAACTACATAGACAATCTGAATAAGGCATCTGCACTTTCCACAGATCAAATAGATGTTGAAAATGGTAAACGCTATCAAATTGAATTTGTTGATGAAGATGGCAGTAGAAAGAATCCTATCATATTACATAATTCGCCTAGCGGCGCAATAGAGCGTGTAATATATGCACTTTTAGAAAAATCAGCCAAAATTTCAAAATCTGGCAAAGTACCTTCATTTCCCCTATGGCTTACACATACACAGGTCAGATTAATTCCAGTTGCGAAACAACATGTGATGTTATGTGAAAAAATAGCTACAGAGCTTTCAAGTAAAAAAATCAGAGCAGACATAGATGATAGAGATGAGTCTGTGGCGAAAAAAATTAGAGATGCAGAGATTGAATGGATACATTATACCCTTGTAATAGGTGATAAGGAAATGCATAAAGAAAAACTTCTGGTTCGTGATAGAAATGAAGGCAGACAACGTGAAATCGCATTGCAAGAACTTGTACAAGAAATAAATGCTCAAACTGAAGGCAAACCATATCTGCCACTAAATTTGCCAAAGTTTCTTTCACACAGACCTCAAATTATGGTCTAGTAGTACTCAGCCATACAAACTACTGCCAACTTTATATCTTCATGTGCATGCCTGACATCAACTAGCCACTGCTAAATTAGCCGTAAGCATTCATTGACTAAAATAGTACCTTGTACTCCCATTACAAACTCCAGATAAACTATCCAATTATTGCATAACAAATAGTTTAAACATTATATATTCAATTCCACAAGCGTTTGTTAAGTTGACAAATTCGATATTAACTATACTATATGTGGCATAGTTCATTCTTTTAATAGTTTTAAAAATGTGATGATGTCAGCAATCATAATGATTATGACAAAAAGGGGCATTATATGATGTCCTGCGTTAATATTCTGAATAGTGTTTGGGTTGCTAAGGTAGCCTCACGATAATCCTCATTTCTAAGAGCCACTTCTACAAAGTCTAGCCCTATCAGTTTTGCAGATGTATCTATGCTTTTAATAATATTTAAAATCTCAAAAGGATTCAATCCAAATGGTTCTGGTGTTCCTGTACATGGAACATATGGTAAATCATATACATCTATATCGAATGATATATAGATCTTTTTATTTGCGGTTATATTTTTTAGATATACTAGTAGATTGTCAATTCTCCTATGTATCTCCCAAGCATCAAATGTTATAACTCCGTTTTTTTCTGCGATATTATTTTCTTCCCTATCCGTTTGTCGTATTCCAATCTGAATTATATTCTTGCCTGGAATGTAGCCTTCATTCATTAGATGAAAAAATGGGGTAGTATGGCACATTCGCATACCATCATATCCTGGCTTCATATCTCTATGCGCGTCAAAATGGATGACAATTGGTTCTTCCTTGTATAATGCTTTCAGTGGATAATAAGAAAGAGTATGTTCTCCTCCTATCATTACTGGCAGCTTATTGGCTTTATATAACAAAGAAGTTATTTTAGGTATTGTCTTATCCAGAAACGAAAATATACGAGCAGCTTTGATCCTCTGTCTACTATTTATTTCCTGTTCTTGCACTTTTATCCAAGCAGGAATTTTTAGATCTCCAAGATCGTAGATTTTTACTTTATCATAAAGGTCTACTTTTTCATCAAAAATAAAAGTTTCAATCTGGCGTGCAGAAGCTAGTCTGATTGCTTCTGGACCTCGAGCAGTCCCCTTACCAAAACTAGCCGTAATATCAAGCGGGATGCCATAAACAACCACGTTAGATCCATTAAATGAAACTTTGACAGGAAGGTCTGCAAAACTATATCCTGTGTTCATAACTTCAGGAACAATGAAGAGAGATTCAAGTAACTCCAAATCAGCCTTCTTCAACATTAAAAAAGATACATTTCCGATTAAAATGCTTTTTACCTTTTTAAAGGGGTACCTCATTATTAAAGCGTTCTTTTATTTGCCACAAATATTTCCTATCACTTGAATAAGAATCACTTAATTTTTTTCAGATTTCTTACCATGTGTCAAGTGGTAATTCGCAAAGTTCGTGAATAGATATATAATATGTTATATGTTCATGTACTCCAAAATAATTCGTCAAGGCTAGACTGATGTGGCTTGCCTAAAATAGATTTAAAATTGAAATTCAGAGATGATAGAAGTTGATCGAATGTTGCTTCCATAGTTTCAAGGTATTTTTCTGTATCAATCTCCTCTGCCTTCACTAGATCCACAGGTTTTACACCATCTCCTGTTTTTGTTTTAACATATGAAATAATGTCTCCTGCTTTGACTTCTTTTCCTATGTCTACTAATAGTTTTGCTGCCTTGATATGTTGTGGTAATCCTTTGTAGTTTTCAATTTCGGTATCTCTCCCGTCTAGCGAGGTTGCCTTAACACCTGACGTTGTCGTTGTCAGTCTTTTACCATATTTGCCAGGAGCCTTATTGACCATTACATTAAAACTGAGATCTGATGATGGTATTTTTCTAGATTCCAAGTTTCTCGCATTTTCTTGGATAATGTGTTTGATTTTTTCTTTAGCAGATTCAAAGTCTTTTTCTGAATTTACTTTGCTTAAAATGTCCAAAATTTCATAGAATGCATTTCGTATGAATGGAGGAGTATGAGATTTCTTTCCAGTAAGACCTTTGACATCTACAGTACCATCTGATAAGACACCAAGGTAATTCTTCTTAAGTTCACTGAATACTACATAGCGATATTGCTTATCTATTTCAAGATCTACTCCAAGATTGCTTCTTGCCCAAGCAGATATTTGATCGACTTGTGTATTAGATGGATTCTTTAGGAAGAGTGAGTCAGTATCTCCATATACTACATCAATACCTATCTCTTTGCATTTCTCAATTGTCTTTGTTGTAGTGATCCTTCCAATGGCTGCAGTTGCATCGGCGACTGGCAGACAATATAGAGGAAATATCTCTGCGCCCATCACTCCATAACTAGCATTAAGAATCACCTTTATTGCTTGACTTACTACGTTATACAACTGCCGCTCTTCAGAAGGTAATGCTTTATTTTTAGATAGATATTTGTAGTAGTTGACCCTTAGATCACGTAAAGATCCAATCAGTAGTGATGTAAGTCCCCTCTTTTCTTTGCATATCCAGTGTGTAGTACCTGGTATCTGCTGATTTGGATCGTTTTTGCATGATTGATGTATACAATTTACTGTCTCATAAGAGATATTATGTACTTTAATAATGCTTGGATAGAGGCTTGCAAAGTCTACCACGATAACGCCGAAATGTATGCCAAGGATAGGTTCTACTACCAACCCACCACGATATTTCTTTTCTTTAATTATTGCAGTGGTTGAAGCACTACCTTTTGCCTGCAGTTCATCGCGTCTTGGAATAAGAATATTTCTATGGCGGTGTTCATGATACAACATACCCCTGATCCACTGATTAACACCAAATCTTGCAATGTCATCTATAGATAATCTACTAATTCTAGCAATAACTACTAGAAGCTTCATTAACAAATTGTCATTGAAACTTGTCAATTTGAAGGTTAGATCGGCATCTTTAAGACAATATTGTGCTAATTTGTGCATAGGTAATTCGCTAATATCACCTTCAAATTCAATTTTACTATCGTCTAGAAGAGCTTCGCAAATTGCATTAAGTGTATACTCTGAGTATTTGTGGCTAAACGCATAGATTTGTACGGATCTATTCTGAAAGGTTCTAAACAAGTCAATGTGCAATCCATGTCTTATTTGGACTGGTTCAGCTTGGGAACCTCTTTTTATAAAAGTCTCTCTTTTAATTATAATCGGAATTTCATTTTTTGATATCGCAGTCCTGCTAATTGGATCAATTCTCGGATCCTGAGACCTAGCATAAAGATATGGCATATCAAAATCATCACCGTTATAAGTAATGATGATTGGATATGAACTAATAATTTTAAATGCTTTTTGTAATAATTCTTTTTCAGTATGGCAAAGTTCCGCTTCAGGGATTAAAGGAGTATCAGAGTCGATCGAGCGGTCTTGTTTCAATATCAAGACCTTTTTGAACCCATCGCTTGCAACAAATCCAACTGCAATAACACGTCTGTCATGATCGCGTGGAGTAGGCATTCTTCCTTCTTCAGATTCAACCTCGATATCCACAGAAATCCTTCTCAGATCAGGAATAGGTTGATTAAGAAGCTCTGCCCATTGTGTGATATATTGATGATATTCGTCATTCTTCCTCTTTCCAGCATCTTCTTTTATCCTACCCCATAGCAAATTTTGTAATTCTAGTTGAACCTGGTGAGAAATTTGATTTTCAAACTGTTTGATCTCTTCTCCTATTCTAATATAGTAAGCACCTGGAATTAGTCCAGTATCATAAAGGTAATTTTCATGGTATTTTATATCTGCTTCCCATGAGGTGACTTTCTCTCGAATACTATTTTCTGTACCGCCAATAGACAATGGATCGGGTGCAATTATCTTTAGTAGATCGACATCCTTATCAGAAATTAGATCTTTTTTGATTGTTTGCTCTAATACGTATTTTTTTTCTCTCTCTACAATCTTTTCGACTGTACTTCTATACTGCATTTTTGTATAGCAGTACGGTTTGTGATTCGTCCTATCACGCCAGAAGTATATGGTCTTATCTTTAATGTCGTAAAACTTTAGGTAAACCGTTTGTTCATCTCCTGAATAAATAGCCGATAGCAACAGAACAACCCTTTTTTCCGGCAGTTCCTGCATATCTACAAGTTTCTTTCTTTTTTCTGTCAGAAAATATTGTTCATTAAAAGTCAATGTATACCTAGTTTTTAATTTTGTCTATAAATCATATTAAAAGCTTGATGTCAAAAATAAAACTAGTTCTACTATCATATATTTGCTAGATTCACTGTGGCTCTAATCAATATATATGTATATATATTTGCAAACCTAGCAATAGTTCAATAACGTAATAAAACTTGCTAATGTTTGGATAAAGAAGATTTAACAGAGAGGTCTTAGCGAGGGTCTGATTTACTTTCTTTGTAAAGATCACTACGCCATCCGAAGAAACGAACAATTTTTAAGAATGGCAATGGCAAAGTTGGGTCAAATGAAGAAATAGAAAAAAACAGTATCTTTTTCGTGCTATGTTTGACTAAGCAGTTAGCATGGTAGGCAGTTAGATATGTATCTTCAATAGCAATAGTTTTATGTCCTGACTTTAACAGTTATAGATTTTCTATTACGCAGCTGGAGGTGAGTGTATTAGTCATTAGTCGCTGGACTAGTTGTATTATATTCGATAAAGCTAAAAGATCTGAACACCATAATATTTACGAAGGAAAAACCTGACATTTGAGCACGAAATCCTACCAATTGGAATGGAAGATCAAAGGTTATTGAAATGAGGGCTAGAGATATGACTCATGGGTAAATAGGACACGAGTTACAAGTATCAAGGCCTTCAATTACTTCTGATATACAGTATTTGCGCAATCATGCTAAAGAATCCATCAAAGAATATGTCAGAGCGCTTGCCAGAACAATACCAGGTATGTCTTACAGCACTAGATGCTATACTCAAACACGCATTTGAAATACTGGAAACTTCAGACCACAATGGAGAAAAGCTGCAGGCAATGGAACTATTCAAAGACACACCTCTAGTCAAGCTGGAATTATTATCAAATGCAAATCGTAGCAAGATCCAAGCGGCAAATTTATACCGTAAGTAAAGACACAGGGCTGCCACATCAATGTCACTAGCGAATAATAATAATATGCTAATGATCCTGAAGAACTTGGGCGTCTTAATGGCGAACAAAGGGATTTGATGAGAAGAAAGCCCAGAGGTTCTAATATACTACTATTCGGACTAGAATTTTGCAGCTAACGCCATAACTTAGAAGTCATCACTGTCATTAAAAAAGGGGTCACCATCAAAGAAGCTATCTACACCACCTCTATGATTGGTGTGTCCTTTTGAACTGCTGCTACTCTTCTTTCCTTTGTCACTTTCATTGCCGTCATTATGTATATTGTCCTTTGATTTAGATGTTGCCTTTGAGGGTGATGGTGACTTGCTACCATCGTTTTTATGGTCAGCTGATTTGTTGTTATCAGAGCTGGTATGAGAGCTGTCACCATTATTATGATCAAATGATTTGTTGTTATCAGAACTTCTCTTATCCTTTGAATTACTAGTAGTACTACTATCATGACTTGATTTGGTATCTGTAGTGCTCTTGTCTGACGAATCACTATCAGTACTACTACCAGTACTATCACCATTGTAGCCAAGATAGATGAGTTTACCGGAGCCCAGCAGTGGGGAATTTGAAGAGAATGTGTAGTTTTGTCCAGATGTGCCATTGCCTATTGTTGTTAGTAATTGCGGCTGAGACTGTGGCTGTTGCTGCTGTTGTTGATTTACAGTGTTTAGTTGTGGTACTAGAGGTAATGGTGGTGGCAATAATAATGATGAAGCTGATGATGTGTTGCCGGGGTTGCCAACTGGTGCCATTGCTGCCACCTTCGTGTCGATTAATCGTGAAACCGTTTTATTATTAATATTATTATTTGTAGTTGCTGTTTGCTGCTGTTGTTTTGGGGTAGCAGCTGCCAGTGTACCTGCCGTTGGCTTTGTGGTTGTTGTTTGTTGCGGCGTTGTTGCTGTTGATGATACTGCCGTTGTATTTGCTGCTGATGTCGCATTTGATAAATCTGGTTTTAACGTTTTTGGAATACCACAAATCTTTGATTCAGTTGTATTGACAGGATCGAGTTTTGATTCTGGATTATTAGGATCACATATTGCTGCTATTTGTTCTGTGGACAATATTGTACTGCTACCATCTGATTCTGCTGGTGATGGTGATGGTGATGATGGTTGGGTAGTAGATGCAGATAGTAGCGATGATGGTGAAGACGAGTGTTGTGCATAAACATATACGTATACATTGCTCCAAAGACCAAAAAGCAATATACCAACCATAACTGAGAATACTGTAACAGCGAATCTTGTGTGGTTCATATTAAGCTAGTTGGTCATATTATTATTTATCTAGTTTTTAAGTCAATTATGTAGATGTAAATACTAGAAGAGAAATCCTATAGATTATCATCGTCACTTATTATTAACACTAAGTGAAACAATATGAAACCTTAGTGTGCTCTAGGTATTTTCATATCCAGTACGTTCACGTTCGCCTAGTCCTCATATAAGAGCTTAATCTATGAAAAAGAAAATTCGCTTTTTCATATTGATAATGCCATACAATTTCGTGAATATTTAAGGGAAACTCCAGACAATATCAAATGTTGTGTCGATATTGGTACTGCAGATGGAGAAACAATATCTGTGACAATTAGATTATTACATATAGAGAAGGTTTTTTATTTTGATCCGTAATGCCTTATTGAGTACTTCATGCTCTTGACACAAATGCATACACCTTATCATGACGCTTTGAACGTACGAATTTCCAGTCAGTAATTCTGCAACTATACAAAGGTAAGCATCTGAGTTTGTCAGCCTTTGTATCCTCTTCTAACAGCTCTGCAAGCTCCCGTTTTAGTGCTTTGAGGTCGTTAATGTTGCTAATATAAGAGTAGTTTTCGATCCACTTTATCTTTTTTATAAAATAGCAATTCTGTCATTATTGATTCCAGTCATTTTACCGACTATAGACACAGCATTGTCACATCTTTGACAGTTGACATAGTTATCGGATATCTTCAATGATTCTATAGCCTGTGATCGCTCTCTCCATTTGCTCGATCTCTAAAGATGGTAACTCAAAGGAATCATTCAATGTGATGTTAGTTCTTATGTATCTCCATAGCTAGCTATAATCTTATAGCATTACCATCTCTTCACATTCATTAGTTAACAAAGATAAAAACTGAATGTCAATAAGAACACGATAGCATTGTATACGAATTTAGAAACTCATTATAATCTTGTTCACAATCTTGTTTGATGGTGATGGTGTTGATGGTGTGGAAAGATTTGAGTGATAAATCTGTTATGATACAAAAGCTCAACGATTATGTTGTGTATGGTTCATAGTTGATTCCATCCATCACCATCATCGCCTTCTTTGATGAGGTAAAAATGATGATTATTATGTACTATGACCATCATTGACATCGTCCTCACAAAAAATTACTAAGAATTGCACGATATCATTCTCTAACTACATATTTCAGCATCAAATTCTAGCAACAATTACTTCAATACAAATATAGTTATGTTATAGAGTAATGAACTGGTAATAAAATGAACCACACAGCTCTAGCATTAGTTGCTGTCTTAGCAGCAGCTGCTCTAGTAATAGGAGCAGTAGCAACTCCAGCATTTGCAGGAGGCCACGAGAAAAAGGATGAATACGACAAAAAAGGAGATAGCAGCAAAACAATTACAAAACAAATAAACAAGCAGAAACAATCCATAAGTGGATTCTTTAGTGAAGGCGAACAATCTGCTTCGAATTGTATTACTGTACTAAGCGGAAGTAACGCCTGTAGACAACAAGGCGAAGAATTATAACCGACGATAAAGACAGCTAAAACAACAACAAAATAGGATAGCTAAGGCAGTAGTAGCAGTCTCTTTTTATTAATACTGCTACTATACAAATTCCTTTTTTCAAATATATTTGCTAACCAGTACGATAGATTTTTGCTAGCTTCAACGACAACTACAACATAAGGCATAAGCATAAAGCTAGCCTCTTCGACATTCTCAAGTGTAAAAATGGAACACCTTCTCAAAATCATGCATAGGAAATGGAATGTTTGAGCTCAGACATGGAACAGCAACATGAACAAGTACAATGGAGAAGAAGCAAAGTGCAAGAGCTTTGCAGCAAATGATATAGCCAAAGAGAGATACCACAAGTATTGCAAGTTGGATTGGCTACTGTTAACAGAGATTTATCTTACTCAAGACATCAAGCTAAAACCAACGTCAAAAAATACATTGATGAAAGGTTGCCAGAAGAGTATGAGAAATGTCTTGTTGGGTTAAATGCAATCACAAGAGAAGCGTGGACAACCGCGGAGAATACGAAGACAAAAGAGAAAAGATACAAGCACTATCTTTGGCTAAGGAGAGCTATTCTATAAAGCTTGATCTACTTACAAATGCTACGGTAGTCGATGATGCTATTAGGTTCGTATCCCAACAATCTAAAGAGAAGCTAAGATCATCAGCGAATGAGAGTGAATACGAAAAAGAAGAATCAAATGAGCCTGATTACGATGAAGATGAACATCAGCTGGAAGAAGAGCAGGAAGAAGAGGAAACTGGAGAAATAACATCAACTACAATAAACTAAGTTTTCTAATGCATTAATTCACAAGTAACGCATCATTGTATTCCCTGATCCATATGGCAATTGACTTGAGTATGATAATACATACTCAAATACAATTATGCTTGTAAAATTTGTGAATAATGTTACCTAAAAAATCTATTAATCTATCTTGCTCAACTCCTGGCTGCCGCTTTGAGTTAGCAATTTCAAATTGCCATCCCCCGTGTTCCTTTACAGTGTATCCTCCAAAGAACTCTGGGTCATCTTCTTGACATGGAGATCCTGGAGAGATGGTATAACCTTTCTTTATAAATAATGAAATCAACCCGAATTTGTAATCCCAACCCCAGCCAGGATTGAATTTCACCATAGGTTGGATGGTTGATTTATTGCGTGTTCCGACACTTATATTCGACGTATCATTATCTTTTCCATGGATGTCAAATAGAAGAACAAGCCTATGACAAGTATTGTTAGTACGGATTTCTTGAGCAAACTGAGCAATTGCAGAATGATATGCATCAAAATACATCTCAGCCTCAAATACTTCACATCCACATTTTTTTTCTCTGTTGACATCGATACATTCCCGGTGAACATCAAATTTAACTACATAGGGCCATTCATTAGTTAGCGCAGAGATCTTTTCTGCGACACCATCGGTGATATCTGAAGTAAACTCATCGGGCTCCGTATTAAACTGGGATCTTGGACATTCGACAGGCAAGTTAGAACCATTTCTTTTTGGAACCGGAAACTGCGTACCGTTATGCGGACATGTAAGTAAAATTGGTAAAGTCCCCTTCTTTGTTTTCACTAAATTTTTTTCTTCATATTCTATTTCAGGCATGAGCTTTGATGTAATAATGACGATATTAAGCATTTCAATCGCTTGGACATTTACATAACTCTCTAATACTTTGTTCCTATAACCAGGTTTTTTAGAAGTTAAAAAATATTCGATGAAGATTATTTTATTTAGTCATTTAGTAGTAGTCTAGTTAGACTAGGAAGAATATGATGAGGGCATAGAAGTAGGGGTACGTGTAAATCCAGAATGAGATTCAAGCCATGAATAAAGATCTGCTAAGACATATGGTTGTATCGGTCCTATAGACGTCTGCCATTCAGATGAGGGTAGAGTCAGCTGAGCATTAGTCTTTACACCATTACCTAAAATCTATAACTAAATCTCTATTTTATTGTCTGCAAGTTTGACTGGACATTGCAAGATGATACTGGAACAAGATGGTGGAAGAACTGCGACATCATATAACGATATATTCGATGCATTTAGACTTGCTTTGAAGTTCTACCACTTTCAAGAAAGAACTGATTAAGGTCAACAAGCTATTGCCATTCCATTCATTGAATAGCAACCTTAATCTGCTAACATGGTTGGATAAATCTTATTAGCAAACACGTACAGTAATTTTGATGATCCAGATATGCCTGCTGGATATCATAATAGTCATGATAAAGAGCAACATAAAGAAGAAGCAAGATATCAAAATCGCCTTATTCCTGTTGCATGGGCAATATTAGTAATGGGAATATCTCTTGCTGTTGCAATACTTTTGTATGTTTGGATTGGCCATATAGGACCTACTTACTCGTCAGATACACTACAGAGACAGCAGCAAGAATTAAGACAACAATATGGCCTTCCATATCACCCTACTATAACTGATCCGAAGACACTTCAGACACCACCCTCTGAAAGAGGATTACCAGCATACAATACGAATCCTCAATAAATTTTTGTTACAGATAGAATTAGCAGCAAAATATTATCGTCATTTTGGCTTTTTACGCTCTGACACTTTAACAATCAAATCCTTTATTGTCTTTTGCTGCTGCAATATCAGCACCATAAACAATGATTCAGCTGAGAAGAATTCATCTTTAGAGTTAGCAGCTCTAATGTAACTTTCATTTTCCTTGCATTCAGATAACATC
>JBKPMB010000301.1:0-8462 GCA_046731995.1 Thermoproteota archaeon
TAGCTCGTTGCTTTTATCTATGAATCTGCAGCCACAGAAAAAACAACACTCTGACATTCCGCGCTTGCTAGTTGTCATTTCTTGGGGCTCCTACAGTGCTGTGGATGCTTTATCATAAACCATTTGTCACCTTTTACATCGCAATTGCGGCATTTCCAAGTGTCGCCAAAAGTACGGTAGATTGAATCAGGTATAGAGGATTCTTCTACAACTCGAGGTGAAGGCTGTGAAGGCTCTATAGAAGGCACCCCCTCTTCATTTTCTTGATTGTCAGCATCACCATATGGCATACATGACTCATTGTCGAGGCTTAAATTCTAGTTCTACTCCACGTTTGCTATTGTAGTTAAACGTGAATGATTCATTTGGCATGATAGGAATGCTAGATATCTTTTTGTAATTATAGTTATTATTATCACTATATGCGTTACATCTAGGACAGATACTATCTGCTGCTAATCTTGTATTATCCATATAGGTTGCACACCAATAGCATTTATCACATAAGACGAATATTGGCTGTTTTTTTGATGATTGCAAGAAGACACCCCAGTGGTATGAAAGCGACGGCTCATACATAGATATACAGCAATCACATCATATAGGTGCCCTTATAGAACCCTGACTCAAGATGTTTCGCTGTATTTAGTAGCTATCAGCGAAAATACAAATAGCGACAGTCTCGGAGCACACGAAACACTACATAAGCTATGTATGATTCAACGTACTTTAAAATCGTACAACATACTCTATAAAGGACTTATTTGCAAAGAATACATTTTACTTACAAATGATTGCTGATAAGTGTGTGCAGCTTGTACATATTAATAAAAGATGATGTCATGGTGAGAAAGGTGACTAGCTGGAATTCCATCGCACACAATATTTGAATCTCTTCTTTGGGGATTTATTGCAAGTATTCCGCTCGTTATTGGATGTATAGTTGCATTATTTGTAAGTCTTCCTAAAAGTATTATTGCTGCAATTATGGCTTTTGGTAGTGGAGTTTTAGTAGCAGCATTAACATTTTCTCTTGTGGAGGAAGCATTCTCTTTGTCGCAATCAATACCACCTGTTGTTATTGGATTTATTTTGGGAGGAATATCTTATAGCGCAGCAAATCATATCCTTGATAGAAAGTCCAAGTCAAACTCCGGTGACAATGAAAGCAGCGCTGTTCGAAAAAGAAAGAGATCCCATGGAGATAATGCTGGTGGTGGCAAATCAGCATCCGGATTAGCCTTGCTTGTTGGCTCAGTCATGGATAACATACCTGAAAATATGGCTCTTGGTATTTCTTTGGTAACAGGAGGAGCAGTAAATATAGTTCTCATAGCAGCAATTTTTATATCAAACTTCCCAGAAGGATTGGCTTCTACAGAAGGTATGAAATCAAACGGAAGAAGCAAAAAGTATGTGTTAGCTATGTGGTCAATTGCTGTGGTAATAGGAACCATATCAACAGCTGTAGGATTTGCCGTTCTGTCTAAGGCTAGTCCATTTATTATATCAGTAGCAATATCATTTGCAGCAGGAGCGATTCTTGTAATGCTAGCTGAATCTTTGATACCGGAAGCCTTCGAGGAAGGTGGAAGCAAAATAGGACTTGCTGCTATGGCAGGCTTTACTGTTGCATTTATACTAGGAAGGTCAGGCGGAGGGTGATATACAAAACAATGATAGATGTCACATCTTTAAATTATAGATGTTCCCATATTGAAAATTCGATGATAGAGCTACAAACATAATAAGTAAATAGAACTTGACTTATCTTTATCAGATATACATATAACAAATAAAAAGAATGAAGGGCAAATAAAGTTGTTGTAATAGATATGTCAGATGACATAGATACATCGGCAATTATTGAACGACCGGTGTATACCAAAGATGATCAATATGTTGGTATTATACAGGATATTAATAAAGAAGAGGCAGATAAAATAGGAAATCTGATTATTAGAGGTAACCTAGATTTAAGAAAATATTCTGTTCCCAGAAAGTTTATTGTCAACTTCTATGACGGAAAAGTATTATTGGATATAACAAGAGATGATTTTATCAATTATGAAATATAGCGGTCTATAAAAGCTAAGTGCATTAGCAATATTCACATTATCACATTATTGGTGTACACTATCTAAGAAACGTTTCACATTTCTTACTATAACTATTGTCTTACTACCAAATAAAAAAACTGACTGGAATTCTTTTCGCATATTGCCAACCAGACGAATTTTTCTGTAACAAATACCATATTCAATATTAGATTCTTCATACACACACATTGAATTCGGTATTCTTTGAATCAAATTCTTAAGTAATCATATCGACGACAATGGGAAGTATTATCAAAATGAATACGCAAAAAGCAGTCAAAACAGCCGTTGTGTTAACAACAAGTCTCGCGCTTATATTTACATCCATAGCGCTATGTATGTCATATTATAATTCTGCAGCAATAGCACAGCAGACAAATCAGACTACCAGCAGCGGAGGTGGACAGAATAATACAGGTATTGGAAATGTCAAAATGATCCCAAAAATCTCTAACCTTCCTCCAGGAAACAACACGAAAATTATAACTCAGAATAAAAATATTGCTAACCCAAATACTTTCAAAGCATTTGGAAAGGAGCACGGAATCAATGCGAGCACTTCAAGTATAAGCTACAAATGTAATGAAACTCAAAATACATACTAATCCTCATTCTTTGTTAAACTGGTAGATAGACAGAGATATGCTATGACGTAATCACACAGAGATTAGACTTGAACATGTAATTACAAAAAATATAATACCTACTATGGCAACTGTTCAAGAAAATACAAGCTGCTGGTTTGTTTGACTTACACAGTTGCTTCTTTACACAAGCACTCATTAACTATCAGATATACAGCAGATTAAATCTCAAACTATTTCCTAATGTTATGTTGGCATATGGGATTGTTTCAAATGGCTGAACAGTTAAGCCACCATAAGGGGTTTATAAATGGACGCATATAATACAATTCATATATACGTCATAGAATATTCTTGCTTTCTTGGAGTAACCGTCCACATCATCATTAACCTCATCTCCATCATTAATTTTGTACTCCTTTTCTGAATGAGAAGATCTTATTTTCTTGCTATGAGGTAGTTTCAAAAGCCATCAAAATTCAGGAAGAAATTCTAAAACTGGATGCGGATTGCGAATACTGCAAAATTTATCACTACTGCACTTGATGCTATAGAATTTGATGCCAATATCAAAGTCGTTGACGGATTATTACGATTTGGAATAATTACCGGTTCACTGCTAAAATTAATGATCGGCATAAAGTTAGACGAGTTCTTAACAGCAAAAGTGGCACTTAGCTCGGGTCTTGTATTATTGTCTAGAGCAAATGTGATAGTATGTGGTTCTGGTGCTACTGATGGATTATACCACATTACACTTTGACCTGTTTTTATCTGTGCGGTTTGAGGACTGAATACAGTATATGGTAAAGTACTATTTCCTCCTCCAGCTTGTACTTGAACTGCGGATGAGGAAGATTCAGCTGCGTACCAGTAGTATTACCACTACTATTACTTTGTGCTAACGCCATATTTGTCATGGCAATTGTCATACTTATTGCAGCACTTATTGAAGGCGTCAGAAAATTGAGACATTATATATTGCCTAAGCGTAATATCTTTTGACTAATGATTTATTGTTGAATAGCTGCTATATTGTGCCGATTTGCTTTAACATCCCCATTTGGTCATAGAACAATCTCTCTTCTAGAATCTTTCCATCCTTCCAGTGAGCAGCTGTACAGAACTCCAAATGGAATTTCTTGTTAGTAGGTTGAATCATCTTTCCATCAAGACCTTTCATTGGCGCTTTGAATGTACCACTGAAGTCTGCTACTGAGCATGTGTAATCTACTTCTGCGATGAGTATTTTGTAGGGATTGTTGACAAGATGATTATCTGGAACATTTTGAAGAACTCGATTGATTCTTGGCGATGGTTATGCACCCCTCTTCTTGGATCTGGTTGACCGGGCCAAAATACGGCAACATCATCGGCATGCCGCTCATCGAATATATCCCGGTCCTGCGAATTCCAAGCGTTATCAAGGGTAATCATTAGCTCTTTATTTTTCTCTTGGATGCTCATACTTTCTATAGTAAGAGGCATGATACTACATAAAGAATTTCAATATTACCTCTGTAGTAGTTGAGGTTTGTGCTATCTATCTGTCAGCCTGTCAGTTGATATATTCGTCCCAAAAACACTATGAGATAATGGTTACTAACTTTGATAAATTACTGTTGTCTTTATTAGCCATTTTAGCGTATTTGTTATTATAGATGCAACAAATCGGTAGGAGCAACCATAACGAAAAAAGAAATAGCACGTTTAAGATTGATCCAACCACAAGGATAGGCTATGTGAGTCTGAATGTTTCTGATATTCAAAGTTCACTTGAATTTTACCAGTCAATATTAGGATTTAGACAGATCCAAAAAAAATCATCTGCTGATAGAGTATATCTCTCAAGCGGTGAGACACAGTCATCATTTCCTATGTTGGAATTAGTACAGACAAGTCAAACAGATTCAAACTTAGCAAGTTCTAGAAGAGCAGGCCTATATCATTTTGCAATATTGCTTCCAGAAAGGAAAAACTTATCAGATGTGCTTCTGTATCTAAGTGAGAAACAAGACAAAGTACATTTTGATGGTATTGCTGATCACCTAGTATCAGAATCCATTTACATTCGTGACCCAGACTTTATTGGTATTGAGATTTATAGTGATAGACCTCAATCTGTATGGAAATGGAATAATAATAACAGTCAATTGCAAATGGCTACACTACCTCTGAATACTGATGACTTGCTTAAGGAGTCAACTGACAAAGGATGGACTGGAATGCCTACTAATACTGTAATTGGACATGTACATTTACATGTAAGTAATTTATCAAATGCAATGAAATTTTATCGTGACATTTTAGGATTAAATTTGACTACGACTTATCCTGGTGCATACTTTTTTGCTGCTGGAAGATACCATCACCATATTGCAACCAACACATGGCTAGGAGCCAACATCCTACCAGCTTCACCAGAAAGCATAGGATTGAATCATTTCAGTATAGAACTGCCAAACAAGGAAGAATTTGATAGGACACTCAAACAATTACAACAGCAGAATATTGTTGAAAGCAATAGCGAGATATCATCAAAGGCGATTTTTATACAGGATCCTAATGGCATTAGAATTCAGGTCCATCATATGTGAGCATGATGAATTAACCTTCCTCTGTAAGTATTCTGGCTGTCAAGCAGTAGACAACTGTATTGAGATTCTAGATAGGCAAAAGACAATCAATTATTCGTTTCAGGTCCAGACGGAATACAGTTTATGGAAGTCAAAGTGATAAATGTGTTCTGAAGAATCAAATGTGATACCACATACAAGTTTGATCTAATATAGATCTAGAGCTTAGAAAGATTCAAGTCTATCATAAGGTGTAAATTTTTCCTGTATCGAAACTATGGTAACAGATAATATTGATATATAATCGGACTTACAGATAAGCATGACTATTCAATCCCTCACCAATGAATCGGTAGATGTAGTCACTCAACGCGCCACTCATCTCCTCGCAGGCTTAGAAGATCGCCTTCCGGCCTTAGGTGAATTATACCGCGATCTTCACCGGCATCCAGAACTTTCTATGCAGGAGCATCGAACCGCAGGCATAGTTGCACAACATCTTCGTGATTCTGGTTATGAAGTAACAGAGGGAATTGGAAAGACAGGTGTTGTTGGTCTACTCCGCAACGGAGCAGGTCCTGTTGTGATGCTCCGTGGTGACATGGATGCACTACCTATTAAGGAGCAGACCGGCGTTGATTACGCAAGTGAGGTCTTTGAAACCACATCAGATGGAAGAAAAGTCCCAGTCATGCACGCATGTGGCCATGATACACATGTGGCATGCTTGATTGCGACAGCAGAGATTCTGGCCAACAAATCTGAAGCATGGCGGGGAACCGCTTTTATTTGCGCTCAGCCTGCAGAGGAGACCGGACAAGGGGCTGAGGCAATGCTGCGCGATGGATTATTCAAGCGGTTCCCCCCGCCCGACATCTGTCTTGGACAGCACGTTTTGCCGCTTGCTGCAGGAATGGTTGGTCATAATGCTGGTGTGAATAATTCCGCTTCAATCAATGTCGACGTTAGACTTTTTGGCAGGGGCGGACACAGTTCTGCGCCACAGGTCGCCATAGACCCAGTAATTATGGCCTCCTCACTAATTATGAAGCTACAGACCATACGTTCTCGTGAGCTCGCAGGCGACGTTCCCGCTGTGATCACAATAGGATTTGTTAACGCTGGTCTTAAACACAACGTCATTCCTGATGAAGCTCACATTGGTCTAAACATACGTACACAAAGTACCAACGTACAGGAGCAGATAATCAGCGCAATTCATCGTATGGCAGAGGCCGAAGCGCTAGCTTTTCGTGCGCCTAGAATGCCCGATATCATGACATCCAGTGAATTTCCACTCACTAGTAACAGTGAGCCGGTTGACCAACGTATACACGCTGTGCATACGGCTCTGCTTGGATCTAAAAACGTCGTAGAACTGCCAACACTAATGACCAGTGAGGACTTCTCGCAATATGGTCGTCCGGGCCCCCACCATTACGATGGAGATCCTGTTCCTTACTGTGTTTGGGAATTTGGTGGTCACTCACGAGAGCGCTATAATGCCGCCCCAGGAGATAGCCTCATGGCCAAGATGCCGTACCTTCCCTCCAATCATCAGTCCAACTTCGCACCGGATCCAGAACCCACGCTGCGTGTTGGAGTTTATGCCCTCACTTCCGCAGCCCTGGCATACCTGCCGGCTGCTGGTTTTGTCGAAAAGACTGCTTAAAGACCACCAGCTTATATCTGAAGTCCTATTCTTATACCCTGCCACTACCGCAGAATGACACAAACAAGCAATATGCTAAAGACGACAACCCCAGCCGAATTACAAACTATAGAACCTATGCAAGTATCAAACTAACAATCTAGCTACCTTGCTACAATAACAAAAACCAATAATAGATGGAAATGCGAAAAGTGTTTAGTCCCATTTGCAAATCTTAAGCTATTGAAATTGCACAAAGTAGAAAACCACTCTTACTAAGTCATACTAAGTACTAAATATGATAAATTTTTGTTATTGGGAAAATTCTGTAAAACCTGAAAAAATACCGTGCAAATTGGCTAAGACTTTCTATAGTCTGGATATATGTTGCTCCTTATACTCTACGTAGTTGCACCCCATATCTCCGGTGTCCAGTTATTGTTCATATGGTCAAATCTATGATTTTGTCAAGGAATGGCTTTAAGGCTGATCCAATAATATGTCGAGAATGTTTAGCTATTTCTTGTTCATACTTACCAATTGTCATAATCTCATAATTAGCCTGTATTGTTCTTGCAACAGGGCCGGTAAGGGGCTAGCAGCTCAAGTTGTTTATAAGTATTACTGCTAATTTCGAGGTGGTAGTCGACTACCAGCTATGTTTGTTCCATGGTACGCAGGGAGGAAGTGAGGTAGTTACTCCCTTGTGCTTTAAACAATATAACCGGGGTATCGCCTGCCGTAACTAACCAATAGCATTTTGGTCCTGATCCGACATCGGTTTTGTGCCCTCTAACGTTGCAGCAAGGTGACCAAGAAATAGTACTAGTAGGGCGCCTAACAATCCCTGAACGTTTAACCCTATAATAACAAAAAGAGATTCGGGGAACTATCCAAGATACTCCCTACCAAAACTGTCTGTGGAGAAGCAGATGAGTTGCCATCTACATCATAGTTAGAACTTTGTCGTTTTGAAGACGAAAAACGTATTTGCAAGAGTTCATGGTTGCTAAAACTAAATACAGCCGCTCCTATGCTAAATTCAAGCGCCATAGTCACTGCGTTTCCTTCTTTTGTTCATTCATTCACTAAAGAGAATGCAATTGTGGAGAAGAATATCCCACTGCCAAAGGCTCCGATATCTGCTTTAATTCTGCTTGGGTAATTTACGAAAATGGCAACAAATGCTCCAGAGGAAAGCTGAAGCTACAGATATGTCCATGGTAGTATATGTTGTAGCTCTATTGCCTTTTGCTATAATCCCAAGTTGAATAATAATTTGGAGATAATTCTAAAATAACTGAATCCCCATTCTTAACACTACTCATAAGAGCTTTCGCCATTGGATGTTCAAGGCTTCCAAGATATCTTACCATTATCTTTTCAGCGATAGGAATATTGTGATTTATCTCCTCATGAATTTTGACTTTTCCCTTTCCTCTGACGCCTTTGTAAGGTGGATTAGGATCATCAACACAATAGTAGATGTTGTTATTGCTATGCAAGTTTTCTGTTTTTCTTGATTGCTTAGATGTTTCAATATAAAACCTAT
>JBKPMB010000302.1:0-2689 GCA_046731995.1 Thermoproteota archaeon
TTGATCTGACTACTAGGATGCCGGTAATTATAAGGAACTTTGAGGCAAAAGAAGTCAAGATGAGTATTATTGCTGGTATGATGAATGATGGTATTAAAGATACATTCATCAACGCTCCTATTGAGATAAAGAATATTGCTGAAAATACATCTCTCAGTGGAATAGTCAGTACTCTAACAACAGCGGCACTCTTGGATTCGGCAACTAACACTCCTGCCAAGAAAGCACCAATTACAACAGATAGCCCCAAGAGTTTTGCTGCAAATGATAATCCAAATGCCAAACCAAGAATCACAATTAGAAGTAGTTCATAATCATTAGTTTTACCTATTCTGTCGAGGCTGGTTGGTATGAACCTTGATCCTAAAATTAGAATACTTCCCATAAAAGCTCCTACGATTGCTAATGAAATAGCTATTTTTAAAATAGGTATTTCTCCTACATGTACTCCACCTATATAATCACTAACATTGTTGCCAGTGGGAGAAATAGTAGTTGTTACAACAACTGATGATTGGAGGATTGCAAGAGCACTAATAGCTATGATATCCTCAATAATTAATACTCCAAGCATTATAGTCGAAGAACGATCTCTGATTATGTCCAGTTCCTCTAAGATTCTAATTGTTACTACAGTACTTGTAATGGACATTGCCAATGCTAAAAACATAGAATCGAAGAATGAAAATCCTAGTGTTTGGGATATGAAAAATACTATTAGTAGCGTTCCCATTGATTCTGGCAATGCTACGATTATAGAAACCTTGCTTACAGATTTGAGTTTGGCTATTGGAAATTCGGTACCAATAACAAAAAGCAGCATAATTATGCCTAATTCTGAAAGAACATTTACTGTTTGAATACTGCTTATAAGGCTAAAGGGTGGAGTGTAAGGACCAATTATCATCCCAGCTAGAATATATCCAATCACCATTGGTTGCTTCAATTTATGGGTAATTATCAACATCAGAGCAGCAATTATCATGATCACTGCAAAGTCTTGGACTATCAGATCGCCCGGAGCTGAGGATGGTGAAGTAGGGGAGGAGCCAAATGCTAGTGAAAATAACTGAAGTATAGCATATAACTGGTTATTCAATGGCGATAGTATATCACCTACCATAATTAATTAATTCCTCTATCTGCTAGTGAAGCTAGAATTTCTTATAGTTAAGGTTGTAAGGGATATATTGAAAGTATATATTTTATAACGCAATTATACTCAAGATTTTGACTTCTCTTGTATTATACTGTATTCTGGAGGCCATATTTTGCTGTATTCCATATGTCGTATTAACAGTACACAGCAGTAAACAGTATGGTATCTTCTTTTGATAGTAGTGCAGAACTTGTAGAATAATCCCACTAGTAATGTTATGTATTAACTTTGTGCCTAAATAACTTATCTCACATTTTAATCAATTGGCAACACTCATGTTTGACCCGTAGTAGCTATAATCAAAGGTGCAATCTGTCTACTAATCCATTTTAAATGTTTGACAAGAAATGTGTATACCATAAAAACTGTGTATAATCAAACAATAAAAGAATAAAATTTGAATATATTTTTGTTTACTCCTAGATTTGAAAAAATGTTCATTACTAAATAAATATGAAGCTAATTTATGTAAGTAGAGCTCATTCGATATAAAATAGTTGAAGATAAGGTTTATTTTACGCACACTAATGTCAAAAAAATCTATGTTAGTATCAAAAATGTAATGAATGTATATTTTTTGTCCAAATATTATAAACTAGGATGACCAATAATATATACATGTGTGCCTTAGTATATGTGCGTGATGCGGGTGAGAATTTACCGTCTTCACAACAGCCTTTCAGCATATGTCCAAAATGCGGGCGATTCATTAAAATCAATGGCCAGTGGGAATGCGAAATATTATTTTTTCAAGTTCGTAAATACAATAAAAAGGGATAACAAAACATGATGGAGCCATGTTTTACCATGTGTTAGGCATCAAAACTAATGCCTTTTGAAGGCAGCTAAATGAAACTGAATCATCAATGATTTTGATTTTCATTTATGTTAATGTCAAATAGTATGAGTTTGACATTTTGTAAGTGTAGAGATAAATGAAATACTTTATAGATAAAAATAGTATTTTCTTAGCATATGAACAGTTATAAACTCATATAAGGAAAAATTTGCTATTGCTACATATGCATTTTGTCTTAAAGGGCTAACAAGAGGTCAATGATGGATAAGAAGAACAAAGTCCCCGATAGAAAAGGAGATAATGATAAAATATCTCGTATGCAATTTCTGAGATTGCTAGGAGCTGGTGCTATAGGCTATTTTGCATATCGTGCTGGGTTTATCAATAGTTTATTTGGAAATGCTACAGCCGCCACCACTACTAGCACTGTAGGGTCAATTGCAGGGATTCCTCTGTCACAATCAGCAGCAGCACCAAGAGCAGCAAGAGTAGAAAACTTAGACGAGGATGGCATACTTATGATGGGCACACCAAAGCCAGGTGGATATTCATATAGATTTAACCCATCTCTATTCCCATCTAATGATGTAAAACTGGATGTAAGCGACACTGGAGGAATAGAGCTCAAAGAAGAAGGTGCTGTTAAATTCATTAGATTTATGAGCCATGATCCTGGTAAAGGGGACGGAAGCAACACAGTACGTCTTCATGTATATACAAAAGATAGAGCA